>DASTJG010000219.1:0-3009 GCA_035716785.1 Anaerolineales bacterium | reverse complement strand
TGCCGCGACCTCGACAGCTTCGGAAATGGCAATGCCCAGGGAACCGGGGCTATCCGGGTCCTCCGCCAGCACCGAGCGCCCGTAGTCCGTTCGATCCGTGGGGCTGGCATAGACCTTCGAGCCATAGGTTTCCATCAGGTTGCGGCGATAGGGTTTCTGCTGATAGGAAACCTTGACCATATACACTTCGAGATCAAGATCAAAGACGTGACAGGCAAAAGCGAGCGCCGAACCCCACTGCCCCGCGCCGGTTTCCGTTGTCATGGCTTTTGTCCCCGCCTTTTTGTTGTAATACGCCTGCGCAATGGCAGTATTGGGTTTGTGACTCCCCGCCGGAGAGACGCCTTCATATTTGTAGTAGATATGTGCCGGCGTGCCGAGCGCTTTTTCCAAACGCCGCGCCCGCAGGAGAGGCGTGGGACGATACAACTTGTAGATCTCGAGCACTTCCTCAGGGATCTCGATGTAGCGTTCCGTGCTGATCTCCTGCAGGATCAGGTCCATCGGGAAGAGCACGGACAAAAAGTCTGGGGTGACAGGCTCCAGGGTGCCGGGATGCAGGACCGGCGTCGGCGGGACCGGGCTGTCGGCGTTGATGTTATACCAAGCCTTCGGAATGTCACTTTCGTTCAACAGGAATCGAGTCTGGTCAGTCATGGTTTCCTCCAATGGGGTTTATGGGACAAAACGCGGGGCGCGCGGCTCTTCCGCATCCTGGTCCTGGCTTTGTTCGGCGAGCACCTGTCCGGCAGGCAGGGACGTATCGTTGAGCGTTTTCAGGTCCGCTTCCTGCAAGTGGACCTCCTGCAATTCATTGGGTTGGGACGATGGATTCATATCTTCTCCTTTTCGAATTGCCTCCTTTGGGAGGCCGGGTAAGATGTGTTGGGGCGAAAACAAAAAGTCCGTCCCGAAAATGGGACGGACTTTGAATCCGTGGTGCCACCCAACTTAGGCTGATGACCGCTTTTGCGGCACTTCGTAAGAAAAAATCCGTTGTGATGCAACGGACACCAGCCTCACTTGCCGGGTACGGCCATCACTGGCATATACCCTTGCCCTGTAACGGGAGCAGCCCGTCTCTGCTAGTTCGGGTGTGAACCCGTTTCGCTTTGCGGCTCGGAGGACCATTCAACCTTGACATTTCGCGCAGGTCTCTCAGCACAGCCAACCTGCTCTCTGAAGCGACGTTCAACGTCTACTTTTCCTCGTCAGCGCCTTGTAATTGTGCTGATTATAAGCAAAAGGGTTAGGTTGTCAATGGAAAATGTCTGACGTTCGCTTTTTACACCAGATTCCTAGAACCCCTCCGCCACATACTCACCCCACACCACCCGCAGCGTATTGCAGATCTCGCCGAGGGTGATGTCGTGCTCCACACATTCGATGAACAGCGGCATCAGGTTCTCGGTGCCGCTGGCAGCGGATTTCAGCTTCTCGAGCAACTGCTCGGCTACTCTCTGATCTCTGCTCTCTCTCAATTCCTTCAACTTCGCTTTCTGTCCCATCTCAATCGCAGGATCAACCCGCAAACGTTCCAGCGTCAATTCTTCCTGGACCTTGAACTGGTTCATCCCGACAATCACTTGCTCCCCACGTTCGATCGCCTGTTGTGCAACGTAGGCAGCGTTCTGAATTTCATTCTGCATGAAGCCTTTTTCGATGGATTGCAATGCGCCGCCCATATCGTCAATTTTGGAAATGTAATCGGTTGCCATCTTTTCGATCTCATCGGTGAGCTGCTCGATGAGATACGATCCTGCCAGCGGGTCGACCGAATCGGCGACGCCCGACTCGTGCGCGATGATCTGCTGCGTGCGCAGCGCCACACGCACAGCCTTTTCGGTGGGAAGCCACAAGGCTTCGTCCATGCTGTTGGTGTGCAGGGACTGCGTCCCGCCGAGGACCGCGGAGAGCGCCTGGAGCGTGACGCGCACGACGTTGTTCTCGGGCTGCTGCGCGGTCAGTGTGGAACCGGCGGTCTGGGTGTGGAAGCGAAGCTGCCAGCTACTGGGCTTCTGCGCCTTGAAGCGTTCGCGCATGATCTTCGCCCACATGCGGCGTGCGGCCCGGAATTTGGCAACCTCTTCGAGCAGGTTGTTGTGCGCGTTGAAGAAGAACGAGAGCTGCCCGGCGAAGTCGTCGATATTCAAACCGGCCGCAAGGGCCGCTTCGACATACGCGATGCCGTTCGAGAGCGTGAACGCCACTTCCTGCGCGGCGGTCGAGCCGGCTTCGCGGATGTGATAGCCCGAGATCGAGATCGTGTTCCAGTTCGGCACTTCGGCGGCGCAGAACTGGAAGATGTCGGTGATCAGCCGCATCGACGGGGACGGCGGGAAAATGTACGTGCCGCGCGCCACGTACTCCTTGAGAATATCATTCTGGATGGTGCCGCGCAGCTTCTTCACGTCCGCGCCCTGGCGCTTCGCGACGGCAATGTACATCGCCAGCAGGACGCCTGCGGGCGCGTTGATCGTCATCGAGGTGGAGACCTGCTCGAGGGGGATCTGATCGAACAGCTGCTCCATGTCGCGGATGGACGAGATCGAGACGCCCACCTTGCCCACCTCCCCCATCGCAACGGGATCGTCCGCGTCGTAGCCAATCTGGGTCGGCAGATCGAAGGCGACGCTCAAGCCGGTCTGTCCCTGCCCGAGCAGATAGCGGTAGCGTTTGTTGGACTCCTCCGCTGTGGAGAAGCCCGCGTACTGGCGCATGGTCCAGAAGCGCGAGCGATACATCGTCGGCTGCACTCCGCGCGTATACGGATACTCGCCGGGGAAGCCTAACTTCTCGAGATACTGCTGGTCGAGTAGCCCCGCACGCGCCCTAAGCGAAGTCGAAGGGTCGTCGCGGGGTGTATCGAGGCCAGCGTCAGGCACCGCCACACGCGGGACCTCAATGCCGGACGAGGTCTCGAACCGCTCTTTGCGCTCCTTGAACTTTTCCAGTGATTTCCTGAGCGCGGACTCTTTCCATTTGTTGTATTGGTCGTTGAGGGTCATT
>DASTJG010000218.1:0-14286 GCA_035716785.1 Anaerolineales bacterium | reverse complement strand
GAAGGAACAGATTCCTGCAAAGACGGTCCACGCCGGTGATATTGCCTCTGTTTCGAAATTAACCTCGACCTCAACAGGTGACACATTCTGTGACAAGAATCATCCGTTGACCATTGCAAAACCAAAGTTCCCGGCAGCGTTGTATCGTGTGGCCATCACACCCAAGACGCAAGCCGACGCCGCCAAGATCTCCCCCACTCTCACGCGTTTGTGCGAGGAGGATATGACGCTCACCTGGCAAAACGATCACATCACGCATGAAACCGTTCTGCAGGGCATGGGCGACCAGCATATTGACGTTGCCCTGCACCGTGCCCAGACCAAGTTCCAGGTGGGACTTGGGACGCATGAGCCGAAGATCCCCTATCGCGAGGGCATCACCCGCAAAGCCTCGGCGCAATATCGCCACAAAAAGCAAACCGGCGGCGCGGGTCAGTTCGGTGAAGTCCATCTGCGCATCGAACCCTATCACGAAGGCGACTTCGAATTCACCGATGAACTCGTCGGTATGAACCTTTCGAAGTCCTATCTGCCTCCCATCGAAAAAGGTATCAAAGCCCAAATGGAACGCGGCGCCTTCGCAGGCTACCCGATGAACAATGTGAGAGTGATCGTCTACGATGGCAAAGAGCACGAAGTGGACTCAAAGCCGGTGGCGTTCGAAATTGCAGGACGGGAAGCCTTCAAGCTGGCGGTGCAGAGCGCGGGTCCTGTGTTGTTCGAGCCGATCATGGAAGTGCACGTGACCGTCCCGGATGCAAATATGGGTGATGTGATGAGCGACCTCAATACCCGCCGTGGGCGCGTCCAGGGCACGGAAGCCGAGCACGGCAGCACTACGATCATCGCGCATGTCCCCATGGCAGAAATGACGCGCTACACCACGCAGATTCGCTCCATGACCGGGGGACGCGGTTACTTTACGATGGAACTGCATCATTACGATGTCGTCCCGACAAATGTGGCGGCTACGATCATCGAAGCGCACAAGAAGGAAATGGAAGCCAAGAAGGAAGAGTAGCAATAAGTAAACAGGTATACAGGTAAACATGAAAAAGTCTCGATGTCAAAGGACTCGGGACTTTTTTTGTGCATCTACCTGTTTACTTGTGTACCTGCTACTCACTTTGGCGAGAACAAAATGTCCTCCACCGGGGTCTTCATTTGCATACGCCTGCCTTTGAATGTCATCAGATCTGCCAGCGACTTTTTCTTCGTCCCATCCCAGAGCACGAGGTTATCCCTTTGCTTTTTCATGAAGTCTTCCAGCTGGTTGAAATCTGCATAGCAATCCATGAAGGAAACCAGACGGCGGAATAATTTGGGCAGGATCAGAACATCCTCCTGAAGCGTCCGCACATCCCAGAGTGAAAAATCGGAGGTGCGATCGATCGACCAGAGTCCGCGTTTCGTCTTTCTGGCTCGGCTGATCACCGCCCGGATTTTTTCAGCAAAGACGCGGTCGGTCGTCGTGTAAAACGTGGGATACACCAGCCCTTCGCGCGCCAGTTGAAAATTGAGGGAGTCGTCCACCGGCAGCTCACTTGAATCCATGACGGCGCCATCTGTGAGTTTGGTTTTTTTCGGGAACAGATAACTGACCGGCCTGCCAAAGCGGTCGATGGCTCCCGTCGCGATGAAACCCGGTTTTCCGTCATTGGCATCCACGATCTGCGTGACGCCAATGCTGTACGTAACCGAGGTAATTCCCAGTAATTCCAGCAAAGACTCGAGTGCGGCCAATGCAAATGGCCGCGGCTGGTGATAGCCCTCGTAGTGAGTTTCCATGGCATCGATGGCTTCAATGCGTAGCTGCTTCTTGCTGCTCTTGCTGATTCCTGCCGGCCAGGCGAAAAAATCCCAGTTGGACGGACTGTTCGCCTGAAAACGGATGGAATCTCCATCAGGCTCGTATCCTTTTACATGAAACGTCCCAGCGATCACTTTATATTCTGCCATAATGATCTCCTTGTTGACTTTATTATAGGAATTCCTGGGAGGAAGGGCAATGGTTTCAAAGTAAAATAGTACTTATGGCAATCGTCCGCTTTCCTGCGGTGATGAAGTATTACGTAAACAACCAGACCGAGTTCTCCGTCCCGGCTGCGACGGTCGGTGAACTGATCGAGAAAGTCGTCGAGCAGCATCCGGCAGTCAAGTTTCATCTGCTCGACTCGGAAGGTAATCTGCGCAGACACTTTAATGTCTTCGTCAACGGCACACATATCCGTGACTTGAACGGACTGGATACTCCCCTGCGAGAACAGGACAAGGTTATTTTGATGGCATCCGCGGCGGGGGGATAACTTGTAGTAGCGACTTCAGTCGCTCGGCAAAACGACTGAAGTCGTTACTACGTTTCCCAATATTTGACTTGACAATTTGAGTAAGAACTGTAAAATAGCCGTCATCTTAACTATAAACTATGAGAACTCTTACCCATTGCTTGTGTCTACGGCGGGGCTCGTAACCACCGCCTGAGACACAATCCCGCAGTCAACAGCTCCCCTTTTGGGGACAGTGTCAGAACGGTGGACGACTCCCGCGTGCCCTACTTCGCGAGGCGTTTGGTCGCCGTTCTTTTATTTCAGCTGTTGGCTGCTTTTGGTTTAACGCAAGGAAACCATGACTTTACTCGACTATAAAATTTACCAATCGGACCTGGACTCCCCTGCTGATCTAACTGCTCATGTGGGGAATACCCCTCTGCTCCCGCTTCGGCGACTCAGCCGTGAGTTGTCTCCGCGTGTCAGAGTCTTTGCCAAAGCCGAATGGTTCAACCCGGGCGGCTCCGTCAAGGACCGGCCTGCGCTCAACATCCTCCGGACCGCGCTGGCAAATGGCGATCTCGGAAATGGAAAACGCCTGCTCGATTCGACCTCGGGCAACATGGGGATCTCGTACGCCACGTTCGGAGCGGTTCTGGGAATCCCCGTCACCCTGGCGCTGCCTGCCAACGCCAGCCCCGAGCGGATCGCGATCCTGCGCGCGTTCGGCGCCGAGCTGATCCTGACCGACCCCACCGAAGGCTCAGATGGCGCGATCCGGACGGCACGCCAATTGGCTATCGAAAAACCTGGGCAGTATTGGTACGCAAACCAATATGATAATGACGCCAACTGGCAGGCGCACTACAAGTCCACGGGGCCGGAGATCCTCTGCCAGACGAATGAACGTGTGACCCACTTTGTGGCAGGTCTTGGCACATCAGGAACACTGACCGGCACGGGCAAATATCTGCGTGAACAATTGCAGCATGTGAAGCTTATCGCGTTTCAGCCGGATGCTTCCTTCCACGGGCTGGAGGGCCTCAAGCACATGCCGACGGCGATCAAGCCCGGAATCTACGACCCCTCGTTTGCGGACGAAACACGTGAAGTAAAAACCGAAGACGCGCATGAGATGGTCCTGCGGCTGGCGCGTGAGGAAGGTCTGTTCGTGGGCATCTCATCGGGCGCGGCGGCTGTCGCAGCATTGCGCGTCGCAGAGGAACTGGAGGAGGGCGTCGTCGTGACCCTCTTCCCGGACGCGGGCTACAAGTATCTGAGCGACAAGTCTCTGTGGGAGGCGAAGTAATGCTGGTCCTACCCAATCATTTGATCGAGCAAATGAACGCGCACATGGAAAAAGCATACCCGGAAGAAGGCGCAGGATTTCTACTCGGTGAACAGGGCCAGGTCAGGGAGATTGTAGCTTTGTCAAATTCGCGCGAGGATGGAGCACGTCACAACCGTTTCCTGATCACGCCGGAGGAGTATCTCCAGGCCGAATTAACGGCGGACCGGCTCGGGCTGAGTCTGATCGGCGTCTTCCATTCGCATCCGGACTGCCCGAATGTTCCCTCCGATTATGACCGTGAGTGGGCGCAGCCTTTTTTCTCCTACATCATTACGCGCGTCGATAACGGAAAAGCTGTGAATAGCCGCTCATGGAGATTGTTGGAAGACCGTTCGAAGTTCGAGGAAGAAAAAATAAAAACAAATTAACTTTGGAGTCAGCCAGCTTGCTGGCGTATCGCAGGAGCACGCCCTTCGGGAGTCCTGCACTCCAAAAGGAATCAAACATGACTTCTCTACCTCTTCAAAAAGTAGATCACTCTCTTTTAAAAGCAAATCAACTGGTGATCATTTCGCTGAATGTATTGGTATTTATTTTTAACCAGCCTTTCCTGGCAGCGTTTGTGGCCTTGGTGATGGGACTCGGCACTGTCTTGAAAACACCGGGCTTTGGTTTTGTGTATAAAAGTCTGCTCAAGCCGCGCGGCTGGATGAAACCGGATGTCCTGGATGACAACCCGGAACCGCATCGCTTCGCTCAGTTCCTTGGCTTCCTGTTCATGACAGCCGGATCGATTGCCCTGTTTTCCGGTGCGACCGTTCTTGGCTGGAGTCTGGTCTGGCTGGTAGCTGCACTGGCTGCACTGAATGCCTTCGGTGGATTCTGCGTCGGCTGCGCGGTCTACTACTGGCTGAATCGACTGAACTTGCCCGGCTTCAGCAAGCAGCCGCCTGCCGGTACCTTCCCCGGGATGAAACCGAAGGTGGGAGCCAGCCGATGAACTCTGAGACGATGAACATCGTGTTGCGTTTTGGATTGGCTATCGGTATTATTGGGCTGGGCGTATTCGCGTACTGGCTGATCAACCAGCGCCTGCTTGAACGTGCCCGGAACAATGTTTCTACGCTGTTCGGCAAATTACCGGACAAACCCGTGCTCGTCTACTTCACGACACCGGATTGCGCGCCGTGCAAAACCGTCCAACGACCTGCCATCGAATGGGTCGCGAACACGCTCGGCGAAAAATTGAAAGTGGTCGAGGTCAATGCCTATGAGCAACCGGATCTCGCCAGGACCTGGGGCGTGATGAGCGTCCCGACCACGTTCGTGATCGATGCGCGCGGGGAAGCGCGTTATGTCAATAACGGTGTCGCCCGCGCCGAGAAATTATTGGAACAGATACAAACTTTATAAATTTCTTAAACCACCAAGGACACTAAGGGGACAAAGGTTTAAAGCCTTAAGGCAAGATTTTTTTCTTTGTGTTACTTCGTGCCCTTTGTGGTAAAAAACAGGAGATGATATGTCCATCTTACGAATCCCCACCCCGTTACGTGCCTACACGGACGGACGAAGCGAAGTAAACGTTACCGGTTCGAATATTTCTGATGTGCTGGCCGATTTAACAACACAATATCCTGCCATCAAGCCGCACCTGTTCAACGAGGGCGGTGACCTGCGTCCGTTTGTCAATCTGTTCGTGGGCGAGAACAATATCAAGGACCTGCAGGGAATTGACACGCCGATCAAAGATGGCGAAAAAATCATGTTGATCCCATCCATTGCCGGAGGTGTCAATGTTACCTGAACTTTCACGCGATGAAATCCTGCGCTACTCGCGCCACCTGTTGATCCCCGAAGTAGGATTGGAGGGACAGCGCAAACTCAAGGGGTCCTCGGCGCTGATCATTGGCACGGGCGGTCTCGGTTCGCCAGTCTCGCTGTACCTGGCGGCAGCGGGCATCGGCCGGATCGGTCTCGTGGACTACGATATCGTCGATTCATCCAATCTGCAACGTCAGGTGATCCACGGGACAAGCACAGTTGGCAAGCTGAAAGTGGAAAGCGCGCGTGCCAAATTACTGGACCTGAACCCCGATATCCAGGTGGATGTCTACAACGAACCGTACACATCCGAAAATGCGCTGCGCATCGCCAGGGACTATGACATCATCCTTGACGGGACCGACAACTTCCCGACCCGCTATCTCACGAACGATGTCGCGGTATTCCTCGGCAAGCCGAACGTGTATGCATCCATCTTCCGCTTTGATGGACAGGTGAGCGTGTTCTACGCCAAAGAAGGACCCTGCTATCGCTGTCTCTTCCCTGAGCCTCCGCCGCCCGGACTCGTTCCCTCCTGCGCGGAAGGCGGTGTACTCGGCGTGCTGCCTGGCACGGTTGGAACTCTCCAGGCGACCGAAGCATTGAAGGTTCTGCTTGGCATCGGCGAGCCATTGATCGGGAAGCTTCTGCTCTACAACGCGCTGGACATGTCCTTCGATTTTGTGAAGCTAAAAAAGAATCCTAACTGCCGCGTCTGCGGCCCGAACGCCGATATCAAGGAATTGATCGACTATGAAGAGTTTTGCGGTGTGCCAAGCCACGATCACGAGGAAGGCTCTGCCGGCGCGAACTGGGACATCACCGCGCCTGAACTCGCCGAACGCGTGAAGACCAATCATCTCAAGCTCGTGGATGTGCGTGAGCCGCATGAGTTGGAGATTTCGAAATTGCCGGATGCCACGAACATCCCGCTCGGCCAACTGGCGGCGCGGCTCTCCGAGCTGGACTCCGCCGAGGAGATGGTCGTCTTCTGCAAAGGCGGGACACGCTCCGCGCGTGCACTGGAGCTGCTGGTCAGCGCAGGTTTTAAGAAGGTGAAGAACCTGAAAGGCGGCATCAACGCCTGGGCGAAAGAAGTGGATACGAATTTGCCGATTTATTAACTTCGAGAAGCAATCTCCTTGTGTTGAAACGAAGAAAGAGGAAAGAAGGACTCCCGTTGAGGCATTAGCGGGAGTTTTGCTTTGGTACAATACAATCATTATCCACCAAAGGAGAGAGAATGGAAGGGTTGCCGGTTTCGGAAGAGAGACGCGTCTTTGATAGTATTCTGGGGGCCATGGGGAATACTCCGCTTGTCCGACTGGGTCGCATCGGGCGCGACCTGCCTGTCCCCCTGTATGCAAAACTGGAATTCATGAATCCCGGCGGCTCCGTGAAGGACCGCGTGGGCGCGTTCATCATCGAGCAAGCTGAAAAACGAGGCGAGATCAAACCAGGCGGGACGATCGTCGAGGCGACCAGCGGCAACACCGGTGTGGGACTGGCCATCGCCGCAGCGCTCAAGGGTTACAAGACCATCTTCGTCATGCCCGATAAGATGAGCAATGAAAAGATCCTGTTGCTGCGCGCTTATGGCGCGAAAGTCGTCATCACGCCGACCGATGTCAGGCCGGAGGACCCGCGCTCATATTACGAGGTCGCCAGGCGCTTTGCGCGCGAGACTCCCAATGCCATCCTCGCCAATCAATATCACAACCCCGACAACCCGTTGACGCACGAGCGGTTCACCGGGCCCGAGTTGTGGGAACAGACCGGAGGGCGCGTGACCGATGTTATCATTGGCATGGGAACCGGCGGGACGATCTCGGGCGTCGGCAGGTATCTCAAGTCGAAGAATCCAAATATCAAGATCGTTGGCGTGGATATCGAAGGGTCGATCCTGACCGAGATCTGGCAGAGCGGCGGAAAAATCCCGGAAGGTGCGTACCCCAAAACGTACAAAGTGGAAGGGATCGGCGAGGACTTCCTCCCCTCTGCCACCGACCTCTCTGTAGTGGATTGGATCGAGCGCGCCGGGGATCGCGAGTCTTTCCTGTGCGCACGGCAGTTGGTCCACCAGGAAGGGATTTTCGCGGGTGGCTCGTCTGGCTCTGCGCTGGCAGGCGCGATCAAATACTGTCGCAAACTCAAAGGGGATCGTCTGGCGATTGTGATCTTTCCTGATTCCGGTTCTCGTTATCTTTCGAAGTTCTACGATGACAAATGGATGCGTGAGTTTGGTTTCCTCTCCACTGAGTTTGGCGAGATCACGCTCAACGATCTATTAATTGCCAAACCGAATAAAGCCCTGCATTTGGCAACGTTGGGCGATTCGATGCGTAAAGTTGTCACCGTGATGCACCAGCACAGTATTTCACAGATGCCTGTGGTCGGCTCCACCGGCGAACTGGTTGGCCTGCTGGAAGAAGTAGATCTGCTTAACCATATGCTCGAAAAACACGATCATAGTCCTGATGAAGCGATCGATGCGCTTGTTCAAAACGCGGGCGCGGTCTTCCCGCCCGAGACATCCCTCGACGAAACTATGCCATCGCTGACAGCCGGGTATGCGTTGGTCGTTGTGGAAAACAGTAGACCCATTGGGATATTGACGAAGATCGATGTACTGGATTATGTTGCAGGAAAGATATAACTATTCTTCAATGCAGAGGCAAGGTTATGGAACTCGAATACAGCGAATTTGAAAGTGGCATCCGCCTGATCAAACTCAACGGCACGTTGGACATGAACGGAACCTACGCGATAGAGGTCGAATTTGTGCGCCACTGTGCAGGAAAGAATGTCCAAGTGCTGGTGGATTTATCCAGAGTGAGTTACATTTCGTCCATCGGGATCCCCATGCTGGTTAATGCAGCCAAATCGGTCACCCGCCAGGGTGGAAAGATGGCTCTGCTTAATCCGCAAAAGGCAGTGGAGGATATTTTGGAAATTGCCGGTATCCCACCCATCATCCCAATTTATCACAACCTCCAGGCTGCAGAAGCTGCGATGTTACAAACTGGCTAAAAAGACAAATTTCAGTAAATCACAAATTTGCCGTAGTAACGACTTTAGTTGTCGAACTTACATCAAAAACAAGGCACATTTTGCTCAAAAGAGCGACTGACCCACAGGGCGCTTTGCAGAGTCGCTACTACAAACTGAATCTGTGATTTAATAAATTTAGCAGCTTATCTTTCCACTGAAAAAAAGACTTCGGATTTGTGTCCGAAGTCTTTCGCATCAGAGAATTGTTCCTACTTCACTACTTCTTCAATGAAATCCCCAGGTGGTTGGCAACAGCCCGTTCCTTTCCAACTGTGTTCTCATTCACAGGTGTATTGAGCAGGCGGGGACGCTTGTCAACGCCTTCGATCGCCATCGTGGAGGAGCCGCCTCCATCAAAGCTCATGGCTGTATACGCACCATAAGAGATCAGTGTATCAGCCAGTTCACTGAAACTGGCACCTTCACTGGACTCCTCACGCCCGTCCATGACGATTAGATAGAGCCAGCGCCCATTCCTGTTAGTTCCCACAGCCGTACGCGGCTGCAATTGTTCCGTATCCAGTCCACCAACCTTTTTCCCCTTGCTAACCAGGGTACGTTCGCCAGAGATGGCATTGTAGACCTTCCCTTTCACCTCATCAAATGTGATCTGACTCTTTTGATTGAGATACAGAATAGGACGACCAGCCAGCTTCTGGGAATACACTTTGCCGCGCGAAGCCGCGTACCCGGCAGGGCTGACTGGATCACCACTGGCACAATAATTCTGTGGCGGGTACTCCGTCGGATTCAGATATTGATACTCATCGCCATTGATGGCAATCTGTAGGTCATTATCATCCAGGAATTGAGAGGTGGTGCGCGTGCATAATTGCGGAACTGTATCGCGCACGGGCGGGGTCACCAGGAAGCGTAACGCCTCCACAGAATTTGTATCGACCTCCAGGACATGGGTGATCAACCGGCGTGGACTCGTACGTACCGTCCGATAATAGGTGACTCCTTTGAAGACGTTTTGCGTGATCGAATTAGGAGTCTTGCCCACATTGGTGACAGAACTGCCGGGTGCCCAGGCCGTCCACCCATCCACGCGACGGAAGCGGATCCAGCTTTGATCGGAGTTGGCGTTCAGCGCCTCGACCACTTCATCCTTGTTCAGGGAACCGATAACGGCGAAGCTTGTCCCGGCTCCGTCGCGCACATTGACCTTGCTTGCCACGCGATACCAGTTTCCGGTTACATCATCCGGAGGTGGGGGAGGCGGGGGAGGAGGCGGTGAATCTCCGACAAGGACGAGGTACGCGGCAGAAGCCCAGCCCGTCAGGCCGCTGCTGGTGCGGATTTGCCGCCAGGTCTCATCGCTATTGACGCCGATGGCAGTGACAACTTCATTGAGCACCACAGTACCAATCACTGTATGCTCTGTCCCGGGGCCTGAACGGACGTTGAGCCTGTTCGCGGTCACCCGATATTTGTCTCCCGTTGGAGGCGGCGGAGGTGGTGGAGGCGGTGGCGTGTCGTCGATCTTGACGAGGTACTGGCTCGAACTCCAGCCGGTTAAGCTATCTGTCAGGCGGCGAATGCGCGTCCAGGTTTTATCGGTGTTGAATTCAAGCGCCTCGACAATATCATTTCTCACCAAAGAGCCGAGTGCTTTGTAATTCGTGCCGGGGCCCTCGCGCACGTACAAAGATCCCGCAGTGACTCGGTAACGCTCACCTGTCGGAGGCGGTGGCGGTGGAGGCGGCGCGGTGATCTTTACAAGATAAGCAGCGGAGACCCAACCGGTGAAGCCATCCGTAGTGCGGCGGACGCGCAGCCAGCTCCCGTTCTCATTCGATTCGAGGGATTCGACAACATCGTTCCTTTGGAAAAAGCCAATGGCTTTGTAATTCGTGCCGGGGCCCTCGCGCACATTCAGGGTCCCCGCGTTGACGCGGTACTGAAGCCCGGTTTCGGGAGGTGTGGGGTCTTCGGGCACAGGCACATTGAAGCGATCGGCGAACGCCTGGGCATCCCCGTTGAAATAATTCAGGTCGATCTCCAGGCTTTCCACCCCGTAGGCCGGGCCATCTCCGCTTGCCGTAAACTGCCAGAACAGCCATTCATTCGTGCTCCAGGGCCTGGGAACCAGAGGCTGTGATACACCGTAATTTGCGATCCACAACGGGTAGCGATGGAAGTATTCCAGTTCATTTGGCTGACTAAGGGGTGCATTACTATTCCAGTAGTGATAAGCGGTGTAAATACCAATTTCCTTCGAGCCAACCAAAGCTTTGAGGCGTTCGAGGCACGTCTTCCAATGTGGCCAACCTTTGTAACTCCCACCATAGGCTTCTTCGAGATCGAGGAAAAGCGGGAGTTCTCCCAGGTCGCCTGCAAGCAAGTTCACCCATAATTCTGCCTGCTGTCTGGGGTCGGCACGGCTGTCGAAGAACCAATAGGAACCGCGTGGCAGTCCCGCTTCCTTGGCCCTGCGCCAGTTATTCTTGAAATCCGAATCCGCCCACAGATTTTGCCCGGCGCGGATAATGACGAAATCAGCGGCATTATCCATCCGCTCGAAATTGATCTCCTGTATCGTACCCGGATCATCCTGATAAAAACTTACATCGGGGCCAATGATTTGTCTTGCCACTCCTGCCTCCTGAAAAGTCTTCGTGAAATTGTACCAGTGATTGTCTTACGGCACGTAATATGTAATGCTCAATTCCGGCTTATTGGCATCGACCGAATTGCCGGAGAAAAACTTCATCACATCTGAACCGCGATCATCATTATCATCTTTACTAAAGAACAGGCGGAACTGGGTCACGCCTCCCTTGTTGATCAGGAGCAGATTGGCTTTGCTCAGTTGGACGGCGTACCAGCTGTACGTCAGATCGGCAAATTGATCCCGGACCATGCCCGGGCTGGCCGCTGCGGAAAAATCCGCAGTTTGCAGGGCAATATGGTTGCTAAATGGACTATTGCGGATCTCCGCCAATAGCGCCCCATGCGTCCCAAATGGATCTGTTCCAGCCACTCCCTGCCTCTTGATTTTCAGCTGGGCAGAGACGATCACGGCATTATCTGGCAGGGAACCGGTATCGAAGGAAACAATGCTTTTATACTGCCTGTTTCTTTGATCGTCGCCCGCGCTAAATGTTGTCGCGTTCCTGTCGAACGAGCCACCTGCATTCGTGTTCTCACCCGATTCGAGAATCCAGCCGTCATAGCCTCCAACAGATTTAAAGGCTATGGAAACAGTGTCCTCAGCCGATCGATTGACTGTGTACTCTTCGCCGGTCGTGAAGTCCCCGTTCCCCGTCCCTATTCCGCCCAGCGGCTGACCCCTGGAATCGACGATGCTGTCGTCGTCGATCACATCCAGCCGAATCGTCCCGCTCCCGAAACCGTTGTTTACACGAACCGTATACGTTGTCCCCGAAACAGAGCTCACGCCTGCGATGGAAGCATCGATCATGCCCTGGCTGGTAGCAAGTTTAAAGTCACTGAACGGCGAAGCGAGATCCACACCACTTACCGATTCGGAGAAGGTTACTGTGAAACTCACACTGGCTGCACCGGTGGGATTTGGATCCGCGCGCACGCTGGACAGCACTCTTGGACGAGGGTCGAATGCAAATTCATACGCGCCCGCGTCTGGCGCATTGCCAGTAAAGATATCATTGATACCGGGGATCAGGACGCCCCGATCGATGTTCGGGCTGGAGGACGAAAGCGTGAAGTTGCCGCCCTGCAGGTTGGCAAATCCCGGAACATCTTCATATCCATTGCATTCCAGTCGGGTCGCGGTGCACAGCCGCGCAATGGTGCTATAGCCTTTGTTCTCCCACAGGAAGCGGGCCAGACCCGCTCCACGTGTGGTGTACCAGTTGTTGTTGTTCCAGTCATTCCCCGTCGAACCGGTGGGTTTCTCTGCGAACGCGTAGCCCGTACTTTGGAAAATATTATTGCGTATCACCGAGTTGCGGACCGGGGTGATCAAGTCCATGGCGTTGACATTGCTCGCGCTCGTCCAGCTTGTGTTGTGATAAATGAACACGAAGCCATCAGAGTTCAAAGCCCATTTGATGCTTCTGCTGGTGTAGTTGGTGATTACATTTCGCAGCACCCAGGCGGGACCCTGCGTGACTGGCGCCAGGGAAACACCGACAAAGCTCGAATCGATGACGTTGTTTCGGAAACGATGGTTGACCGTCGCGCCTTCGGGTTCCAGTGCGTCATCACTGATGGCATGGATATAGTTGTTGTAAATATCTGCGTCAAAGGCAACCCCGGGATTCTGGAGTGCGCCGGAGGAACCGGTGTAAATCCCATTGAAGAAGTTGTGCACGTTATTGCGACGCACGATCGCCCCGATATGGCCTCGGACGATGATCGCGGTGCCTTCCATGGAACTGCCCTTGACGGCCTGCCAGGGAAACTCATTGACCAGCGGATCATACACTTCGTTGTATTCGATGCGGGTGTCATTGCCCTGATGCTCGCCGCCATTCCAATCGACGAAAATCCCCAGCAGCATGTTGTGGATCTTGTTACTGCGGATCACCAGATGAGAGGCATTCAGGGTACACACGCCACACCTGCCATAGTACTGCGCTTCAAATCCCTCGATCCAGATCCAATCGCGCCCGTTCACATCGAACGCGTGAGCAAGCTGGGACATCCGCCACGTATGATCGGAAGGTTTGTCCTGGCTGCGGATGTAAAGCCGCGAGATGGCGGCATCAAAGTACCAGCCTTCGTTTATCGTTACATCGCCATGACCGCGGCTCTGCATCAACCCGTTAAGGCTGTCGTATCGGTAGAAACGTTTTTCATCGCGGGCAAGATAGCCAAAGAGCGAGGCCGTCGTAAACCAGACGCGTCCCTTCGAGTGAGCTCTCCAGACGTTCCCGGCAAGCTCTTTGGAGCCATCCAGAATGGCGCCATCCCCCTCCGCCTTGACCTGGATCCACTGGTCCGCATTTCCCGAGGCCGGGAATGTGACCGCTTCACGATAGATACCGTCAGCGACCAGCACCTGTGTCCCCGGGCCGGCGCGATTGACTGCTTCCTGGATGGTCTGGAACGGCGCGGCGGCTGAGCCATCTCCGTCCGCCGGCGCGTCGTCATTGACGTGCAGGATCACAGAGGGTGTAAATTCAAGTTCATCCGGCTGCGTGGTAGCCACACTGCTGTACTCAACCGTTCCGGCGGCCACCTTGACTTCATACGTTGTCTCCGGGACAAGCCCGAACAGGCTGCCGATGAGGCGGCCATCGTCAATGCGAACGAGCGAATGGCCGGTACGCCAGTCCGTTTCACCTTGCCGTCGGTATAGGAACTGGGCGGTGTTCGGCAGGCTGGCATCATTCACGGCAACCCCCATGGTCTCGATGTTGGGATACAGAGCCAATTGATCCCCGACCCTGATGGGCTGATCCTCAACTCCACCGACAGAAAATCCACTGGCGGCAACAACGATGATCATAGTGATTGCGACAAGAGGGGTTACGATGGAACGATTGTTTGTCATGATTGGCAGTTGGATTCCCGGTCAAATAGTGATTTCCTAAACCTGTTCGATAGTATAGCACTATCTTTTTACTATTCGTCTACTTTGATTTTGACATCGAAAATCGCTTTGTCAATCTCGGTTCTGATCCCAATAGACGCGATCAGATCAAGGACTTTTTTCTGTTCAGGGGTGCGAAGAAAAAAGCCAAGGTCAACCACTACCTGATCTCCATAGAGTTTGAGCCATTCTGGCAGTGCATGGAAAAATGAGGCCAGGCTTCCCAAAGCGCGATTATTTTCCAGCCATGTCCGAACTTTCGGCGACGAAAAGCTTGTAAAGTCCACAGAGCTGTCGAGCTTCAGCTTTAAATTCAAAGGCCAGGGTAA
>DASTJG010000217.1:0-8498 GCA_035716785.1 Anaerolineales bacterium | reverse complement strand
GATGGACCCGAGCCAATGATGCCAACCTGGGTTCTCATATCATTCCTCCTGATGGTTACGGATCACCGGGTTCCTCAATGTTCCAATCCCTTCGGTCTCGACTTCGACAACGTCACCATCCTGAAGAAAGATAGGCGGATTGCGTTTGAAGCCAACGCCTTCAGGCGTGCCTGTCGCGATGATATCCCCCGGTTCCAATGTCAGCAATTGACTGATGTACGCGATGGTCTCTGCGACAGAAAAGATCATATTCCGCGTGTTGCTTTGCTGCAGGGTTTGACCATTGACGCGGGTAGAAATATTCAAATTTTGTGGGTCACTGATCTCATGGATCACCAGAGACGGTCCGCAGGGAGCAAAGGTATCCAGCGTTTTTCCGGAGAGCCACTGACTAGAGCGAAATTGCAGGTCACGTGCGCTGACATCGTTGAGCGCCATGTATCCCGCCACATATTCCAGGGCATCCCCGGCGGTTACATCCTTGCATTGTTTTCCAATGACGACTGCCAATTCGCCCTCATAGTCGATCTCCCGGCTCAAGCCTGGCAGGAGGATTGGGCTTGTAGGTCCGGTTAGCGCATTGCGATATTTTGCAAAAAGAATAGGGGTCTCAGGCGGCTTGAGCCCCGCTTCTTCGGCGTGGCTGCGATAGTTCAAACCAAGACAAATGACCTTGTCGGGGTCGGGAATGGGGGGACCGAGACAAATGTCTTTCAGGTGATGAACATCCGCATGT
Source organism: Anaerolineales bacterium (assembly GCA_035716785.1). GTDB lineage: Bacteria > Chloroflexota > Anaerolineae > Anaerolineales > Villigracilaceae > Defluviilinea. Next base: position 7,762 of record DASTJG010000217.1, on the reverse strand, counting down.
TGTGAGTTCGCCAGTGCCCGCGCGGCTTTTTCAAGATCAAACTGCTTTTGAGCCGCCAATCGAAGGACGTCACGGCTCGAAACTTCGTTTGCGCCTATGTCGAGGGCGGTCGCGGCAGCCGATACGTCCACTACTTTATCTTCGATCAGGATTCCGGCGCGCCATTTTCCATTTGAGTCATACGTGACTAATCGCATTGAACCTGGTTCCTTCTTTGCATGTCGTTGCAGCTCGCAAAGATATGAGCATCAATCACCCCCATACCTCGCGCGCGGTCTCGGCAACCAGCCGGAGCTTCGCGGCTTGTTCCTCTGCTGTGAGCAAATTCCCTTCCTCCGTGGAAGCGAACCCGCACTGCGGACTCAATGCCAGCCTCTCCAGGGGCACACACTCCGCAGCCTCTTCAATTCGCCGTTTGAGTTCCTCCTTTTTCTCCAGTGCGGGTTTCTTGGTCGTGACCAGACCCAGCACCACCGTCCGGTCCTCCGGCACATTCTTCAATGGCTCAAAGCCGCCGGAGCGCTCATCGTCGTATTCGAGCAGAAAGTTATTGAACTTCGTGCGGCTGAACACCGATGCAATCGGGTCGTAGCCGCCGCTGGCATAATACTTGCTCTGATTGTTGCCGCGGCAAAGATGAATGCCAAACGTTACGCCGGGATGGTTCCCGATCACCGCATTATCCAGCTCGATGCAGCGATCCAGCAGACGATCAGGGTCGTTGCCGCGCTGACGATATCCTTCACGGATGTCCGGGTCGATCAGCGCAGCGTATTGAGGTGCATCCACCTGGATATACGTGCAGCCCAGGCGAACCAATTCATCGACCTCTGTTCGCAGGATATCCACCAGGTCGGCGAGATAAGCGTCGATGGTCCCATACGCCCCTTTGGACTTCTCCGCGTCATAATACGCCGCGGCCTGCTGCGCGCTGACGAGAGTCACCTTGGCCGGATGGTCGGTCCGTGCCCGCAGATAGACAAACTCCTCTTCGCACATGGGGCGGACGCGCCTCAACTTCGAGACGACGACAGGACGCTTGAAGATCAGTTCATTGCCCTGGTCATCGTGAAAGGGGATCGCCCATCCGCCAAACTTATCATATCCTTCCACCGCATCGATCAAGTGACCGAAGAACGCGTAACGCCGCATCTCGCCGTCACTGATGACATCCAGTCCGCATTCGAGCTGCAGAGCGATGGCTTCGTTCACGGCGCGGTCTTCGACCTTCTTGAACTCGGCGTGGGTCAATTCGCCCGAAGCGCGTTTTTTGCGGGCCTCTTTCAAATACTCCGGGCGCAACAGGCTTCCAACTACATCACTTCGATAGGTTACCATTTTGTCTCTCCTTTCGTTTCTAATGTCATTGCGAGTCTTCGAGAAGCAATCTCTTACTCAATTCTTGCAGTAAAGATTATGTGAGATTGCTTCGCCCCTACGGGGCTCGCAACCCCAGCTGCTTTCGCCGGGGCAATGACGTGTTTATGCTCCAAGCGTCACGCCGCCGTCCACCCAGATCACCTGTCCGGTGATGTAGCTGGCATCGTCACTGACGAGGAACGCGTGGACGGAGGCAATCTCATCTGGTTCAGCCCAGCGTTTGAACGGGATACGGTCCATCAATTCCGCGCGTATTTTTTCGGGGATGGTGGCGGTCATGGGGGTATTCACCCCACCAGGGGCTACGCAGTTAACGTTGATATTAAAACGCGCCCACTCGAGCGCCAGCGTGCGGGTCAGCCCGATCACACCTGCTTTGGAGGCGGAGTAATTTGCCTGTCCCACGTTCCCCTGCGCAGAGATCGAGGCGGTGTTCACGATCCGCCCGGATTTTTGTTTAATCATCGGCACCGCCGCGGCCTGCGACATGAGCCAGGCGCCTTTAAGATTGACACTGAGCACCGCGTCCCATTGTTCTTCGGACATCAACTTGATCTCGCCGTCCTTGACCCGAACGGTCAGCCCATCGCGGGTGATCCCCGCGTTATTGATGAGGATGTCCAGGCGCCCAAATTTATCCAGCGCTGCATCAACCACTCTCTGGACATCAGCCCGGTCCGCCACATTTCCGGGGACCGCGATCGCGTTGCCGCCTTGCGCGGTGGCGAGGGAAACCGTCTCGTCCATGCCAGCCTGATTCACATCGCAGACAACCACGGCTGCACCTTCTTTCGCCAGCCGGAGCGCAGTCGCCCGTCCGATGCCGCTGCCACTCCCCGTCACAATCGCTGCTTTGTTTTCAAGTTTCATGGCTGCCCTCGTTTGACCATCACAACTTCCTGCACTTCGATTACCGTCTGGCCGTGCTGATTCACGATCTTGTTTTCCAGCGTCAGAATGCCGCGGTCCGGTTTCGACGTTTCCTTTTTCTCAGCGATCTTGAATTCCAGGTGAACGGTATCGCCAAACTTGACCGCGCCAACGTATTTGATCGTTTGCTGCAACAGCGCCAGAGTCGTTCCTTCGAACAAGCCCGTCTGGTTGATCTGACCGGTTGCCATCGCCAGGATCAGCACCCCGTGAGCGATCCGACCGCCAAACGGAGTCGACTTGCCATATTCTTCGTTCGTGTGCAACGGGTTATAGTCGCCGGAGATACCGGCAAAATGGACAACGTCCGCCTCGGTGACGGTGCGTCCCTGACAAGTATATATATCACCGACATTAAATTGTTCGAATGTGAGCCCGCGTGGCTGGTAAGACATAAATGTTCTCCTTTTAAGTATCCAATCTTATCCCCGTCATTGCGAGCGGAGCGAAGCAATCTCACGAGAAATTTCCTGCGAAAACAGCATGAGAGATTGCTTCCCGAAGGCTCGCAACACCGTACCTGCGGTGGGTGCAGGTATGACGAAAAGTATTTTTGAGACAAGTTCTAAATATTTCATAAGTTGAGAAGTTTGCGCGCGTTTTCGAGCAGTATCTTCTGGCGCACTTCAGGCTTCATCTCCAGCGCTTCAAAGTCTCGCAGCCAGCGTTCCGGCTGAAGCACCGGATAATCGGAGCCGAAGAGCACCTTGTCTTGCAGTAAAGAGGTTGCATATTGGGTCAGCACCGGCCGGAAGTATTTTGGCGACCAGCCCGAGAGATCCATATAAACATTGCCTTTATGCAGCACCACTGCCAGTTGTTCCTCCTGCCAGGGGACGGCCGGATGCGCCATGATGATGGTCAGATCGGGAAAATCCGCGGCGACATCGTCGAGGTGCAGCGGATGGGCATACTTGAGCTTGTAGCCACCTCCGCCGGGCGTTCGCGCGCCCACGCCAGTCTGCCCTGTGTGGAACAGCGCCGGAATGCCCAGCTCGGCGCACTTCTTCCAGAGCGGGTAGAAGCGCGTATCGTTTGGAAAAAACGTCTGCGTGGTGGGATGCAGCTTGAGCCCGCGCAGTCCCAACTCCCTGACCGACCGCTCCAATTCCTGGATCGCGGACGCGCCCTTCCACGGATCCACTGAGGCAAAGCCAACAAAACGGTCCGGATATTGCTGCGCGACACTCGCGACATAATCGTTGCCAACATAGGGGACGCCGCTGGTCGTCTCGGAATCGATGGCAAAGATTACACCAAACAGATCCTGCGCAGCATAGGTTTCATACATCTCCTGAGGAGAACGCGGCATCTCTCCGGCTTTGAAATATCCGGCCATATTTTCTTTCTCTAATGCTGCCGGATGTCCCGGTGGATCAGGGACGTGTACATGGATATCAATTGCTCGCATCATTTTCCTTCCAATGAATGGTCTTACGCTCCTGCCACATGACGCGACTGTCCCGCCCAGTACGGCTCCCGCAGCACGCGTTTGAGCACTTTTCCACTGGGGGTACGCGGCAGTGAATCGACGAAGTCCACTGAACGCGGTCGCTCGAAACCGCCAAGCTTGCCCCGGCAGAAATCGATAATTTCTTCTTCCGTTGCGGTCATGCCTGGCCGCAATACGAGGACCGCCTTAATGGTCTCCCCCCACTGCTCATCCGGTACACCGATGACCGCGACTTCGGCGACGGCAGGATGCTTGAACAATACTTCCTCCACCACGCGCGGGTAGATGTTCTCGCCTCCAGAGATCACCATGTCTTTGACTCGATCCTGGATGTAGAGGTACCCCTCCTCATCCAGGATGCCCGCGTCCCCCGTATGCATCCAACCGCCGCGCAGGGCATCCGCAGTTGCTTCGGGTTGTTTCCAATACCCTTTCATCATTTGTGGTCCGCGTGCCAACACCTCGCCAATCGTTCCCGTCGGAACGTCATTGTCATCGGCGTCCACGACGCGCACTTCTGTTCCAAGGATCGGCCGTCCGGCAGCCAACAGCAGTCCAGGCTTCTCCCTCAGCGCGCGCTGGTGATCAGCCCACGAGAGGATCGCGATGGCCGCGCTCATCTCGGTCATGCCGTACCCCTGGCTGAGTTCGCACTTGAACGTTTCGATCGCGCGCCGCAGGGTGGCTTCGGCAATGGGCGAGGCGCCGTAGTGGATGAGACGCAGGTCCTCATAACGCCGCTGGTCGACATCGGGCACAGCAGTGAGACAGGCTTGGACCATCGCCGGGACCAGGATCGCCATGCCGATCTGCTCCTCATCGAGTGCGCGGACAACTTCATCCGGCTTGAAATCCGTCTGAATGTAAAGACACCCCCCCGCAGCAAGACAGGGAAATGCTCCCGCGTTGAGCGCAGCCACATGAAAGACCGGTGCAACCAGCAGCAGCCGTTCGCCCGGTTGAATATTGTGCGCCAGTCCCATTTGCAGGATGTGTGTTGTCACCGCCTGGTGAGTGAGGATGGCTCCCTTGGGGTGACCGGTGGTGCCGCTCGTGTACAGTTGAAAGAGATCGTCTTCCGGGGTAACGCTGCAAGTCGGGGGTATTTCTGGCTGGTTTGCCGTAAAGTTTTGGTATGCGTCCCAACCGGATGTGTCCGCTCCATGAATGGCGATGAATTGCAGGACGGTTTCAAGCTCGCCGCGGATCGTCTCCACGTCCCGCAGATAATCGCCTGCTGCGAACAGGACCTTTGCTCCTGCATCATTGAGGATGTAGCTCCACTCGGCCGGCGCGAGCCGGTAGTTGAGCGGGATCGTGACCAGACCCACTTTGGATGCTGCAAAGTAGAGCAGCATATATTCGATACTGTTCTTGGAAAGGATCGCGATCCGGTCGCCGGGCTGTAAACCGCAGCAATTGAGCAGGGCATTTGCCAGGCGATGGATCTCCGCCTGCGCGGCGCGATACGTGATATGCCGGTCGCCGTGGATGGCAAATTCCGCATCCCCTTGTTCACGAGCACGATAATCAAGGAAATCATGTAAGCGCATACTTCACTCTCTCTATGAGCGTCTCTTTGTCCATCGTACACGGCTGAATCGTCTCCACGCTTCCACCAGTCCACCTGGAAAGACAAGGACGATGACGATAAAGAAAATCCCGAAGACGACCTGGTGAATTTCCACGAGGGTCACAGCCAACTGCTGCCGGACCAGAATAAAGAAAATCGCGCCGATCACGGGCCCGGACAAAGTGCCCAAACCGCCAATGAAGGCGATCAGGAGCGCGTCGAACGTCCAAAGAGGACTGAAAGGCGCAGCCGGATAGTAGCTGATCTGTTGGAAGGCAAAAACGCCACCTGCCAGCCCCGCGAAGAAACTGCTCAATGCCAGGGCCAGTAACTTATGCCAGAGGACATGCACACCCATGGATTGCGCCGCTTCTTCATCCTCACGCACTGCCAGAATACCCAGACTCCACGGTGAACGAAGCAGCAAGTAGGCTGCACCGGTGGTTGCGATGGCCAACCCCAGAGCCAGATAATAGCGGGAAGGAAGATCGTATGCAGCCATCAGCGGTCCAGGCATCGATGAAATGAATGGAACGTTCTGACTGACGGTGATTCTGAGCACTTCTGCCACGCCAAGTGTGCCAATGGCAAAATAGGCGCCGCGCAAGCGAAAGGTTGGCGCGCCGATCAACATGGCAAACAGGACCGCCGCCAATCCGCCTGCGAGGAATGCCAGGGCAAAAGGGGTTTCTTTCAGCCATAACGTGCGCGTGACAAAAGCGCCGATGCCAAAGAAGGCGGCATGACCCAGGCTGGTCTGGCCTGCAAACCCGGCCAGGATGTTCCAGCTTTGGCTCAGAGCCGTGTGCAGGCAGATCAGAAAAAATAGATTCCAGATATTTTGCTTATCCACCTGTTGAGGGTAGATCACCGCAAAGAGGATCAACAGCACCACCCCCAATGGGATCAGCCAACGGCGAAGGGAATCCGCAAAGGTTTGCTGCCCGGTCATCACTTGCTTGAAAGGTTGCTGCGTCATCATTTTCTCGCAAACAGCCCCTGTGGGCGCAAAATCAGGACGAGGATGAAAATGACCAATCCAATGACTTCGCGATAAGTGGAACCAATGAATGCCCCACTCACAGCTTCGACCACTCCCAGCAGGATCCCGGCGGGAAAGGCGCCCAGAATGCTGCCTGTCCCGGCCAGGACGATCACGATCAGAGCTTTGAGCGTCCAGATAATGCCGATGCTGGGAGAGATGCCATAGACCACTGTGACAAGCGTCCCTGCGACGGCGGCGAGAGAAGCGCCCAGCGCAAAGGTCAACATGTAGACACGATGGATGTTGATCCCGGCCAGTTCAGCGGCTTCGAAGTCTTCCGCGGTTCCCAGGATCGCCTTGCCGGGATACGTGCGATGAAGGAAATAGCTTAATGCCAGGGTCGCGATCAACGCGATAACCAGGCTGACGAGGCGCGTGTAGGGCAAACTAACCCCCAGCAGATTCACGCCCGGGCCCGCGTAGGCAACCTGGACCGTGCGTTCGTCGGCAGTGAAGAGCCAGACCGCCAGGTTCTGAATGACAAGCGTTAAACCAAAACTTACCAGCAATGAGTTCTTGATCTTTTCCTCCCCTAACAAGCGAACGATGCGATGATAGATGGTCCTGTCCAGTACCAGCCCGACTGCGAACAAAAGAGGGATGCTGATGGCGAGAGACACAAACGGGTCTATTCCAAAAGTTCTGAACGCCCAGAAGGTTGCATAGCCGCCGAGCATGAGCAACTCGCCATGAGCGATGTTCAACATCTTTAGAACGCCGAAAACCAGCGCCAATCCCATCGCCGCGATTCCGTAAATACTTCCTACGAACAGACCGAACACGAGCGTTTGCGCAAATGATTCGATACTCATCTTATTTCGCTATCCCGCCACAGGGGCGTACCCCAGGTAAGCTTCTCGAACTTCATCGTTGTGCAGGAGTTCCTTGCCCGTGCCTTTTCCAACGATCCGTCCCTGTTCGAGAATATAAGCGCGGTCTGCCAACTCCAGTGCCTGCCGCGCATTTTGTTCCACCAGAAAGATGGTGACTCCCTCGTTATTCATTCGCTTGATGATCTCAAAAATATTCGCGACGATGAGAGGCGCCAATCCCAGGGAGGGCTCATCGAGCATGAGGAGCTTTGGCAACCCCATCAAGGCACGTCCAATGGCCAGCATTTGCTGTTGACCGCCGCTCAACGTGCCCGCACGCTGCTCCTGTCGTTCCCTCAATATGGGGAAAAGTTCGAAGACGTGTTCGAGTGTCTTGAAACGCGACTTTCTGGCATGTGAGGCATAAGCCCCAAGTTCCAGATTATCCAGCACACTCAGCCCGCCAAAGAGCCGCCGCCCCTCCGGGACCAGGATCATCCCCTCTTCGACGATCTGGTAGGCGACAAGCGAATGCAGGGCAGTATCTCCCAATTTGACGGTACCCGCTG
>DASTJG010000216.1:0-2255 GCA_035716785.1 Anaerolineales bacterium | reverse complement strand
ATTTTTTTGCTTTGCATATGGTTTTCTCCTTGATACCTTTGAGGCTATTTCCAGACCGATTAACGAACTTGATAAACCTGCCCAACGCCCTGACCCTTCCTCGCCGCTTTGACGGAATTGGCTTGAGTGGAGGGTACTCCTTTTGGCGGGTGCGCACTTTGTAAGGCCACATTGGTTCCCAGTCACACAGCTTTATTCTTTTCCATCGTTTCCCTCATCGATTGGGCAATTGATTCTAATGCCCGTGCAATACGGAATAGAACATTGAGAAACGCAATAACAGCAACGACAGGGAGAGCATACAGTAGAGCGAACAGGAATTCCATACGAACATCTCCTTTCATACTATAAGCAGGTATTGCACGAACCATTACTCACTTTGATGCAATCATAGGTACTTTCAACCTGTTTGTATAAGGGTAGAGTTGAGTAGGTGGATCAACGGTATGCGTTCCCGCCGCCGGGATCCATGCCCAGCCGCTTTGATGGAACGGGCTTGAGCGGTGATGCAGTGACTACTTTGCCCGATAGCGATTTGGTTCATTGAAAAATGTTACATCTGCGTATCCAGCATGAATTTTTCCTGAATGCTTTACGCCTTCAGGAATGTAGTAGCGGTCTCCTTTAATGTATGTTCGCTTTTCGTTACCAATTACTAGTTCTATCTTACCTTCGAGGACTATACCTACTTGATCTGCATGGGAATGTTCTGGCAATTCGACATCTTCCCCAAATTCCATGAAGATGATTTGGTGATTCTCTGATTGTGAAAGATATGCCTTGATGCCCTTTAAGGGGATGTCCGCTTCAGGCAAGTTTCGAATTGGCTGGGGAAATATTTCTGTCATTGACAGCTCCAGGTTCATTTAATTTTGATATCGCCGTCCAACGGCTTGACCTATTCGCCGCCAGGGACCCTGCCCCGCCTTTTGACGGAATTGGCTTGAGCGTAGTGTCAGCCACTGCTTGACTTTGCATGATGCTTTTTTCGTGACTCATCATAATAGTTTATATCTGGCATTCGTCGCCATTGGCACTTCTCCACCTGCACTACTACAAACCGCCATTTGCTATTAAATTATACACCCCGGTAAACAGGAAAATTAGACACAAAAGGCATTTTGTTGAAGTCACGGGAACGCCTGTTTGAACAAAAAAAGAGCCATCGGTTATGGTGACTCCTGCCCGTGCAACGGGCGTGTGCTTCCCAATGCGGGGGATTATTTGTTTCTATTACTACTTTCACACTTGAAACTCCCTTTGACTACATTTTGATCGGATGGTGCTACAATGCAATTAAACACGTTCTGATCTCTTCGCCTCTGCCCATGCAAATTGCGGCAATGGCACAATTCCATATGGAGTGGCGGGAATTCTCTGACTCTATTTCCACGGCCACAAACCGAAGAAGAACAATTTTGCATACATAGACCAACTCCAAGGAGGCACACATGGCTATTCCACGCTGGCTGCGAAACCGAAAAATCCAGGCAGCACTGATCATGGTGCTGACATTGATATTGCTCGTCGCGACAGAACCCCGGATCGGTCTCACCTGGGACGAGGATATCTACATGCGAGCGTCGGAAATCTACACGTCCTGGTTCGGCAAACTGATCACGCAGCCGGCCGCAGCGTTATCGAAGGACGGCATCGACGCAAGCTGGTCATTCAACAGCGAGCACCCGCCGCTGGATAAGATCTGGTCGGGCATCGTCTGGTCCGGGGCGCGTTTCGTCTTCGATCATCTGACCGCCCACCGCCTGGGCAACATGATCCTGGTGAGCGTCATGGTCGGCTTGCTCTACTGGTTGATCGCCGAGTCTTATGGGTTCGCAGCCGGGCTTGCCGCCGCAGCGGCGCTGCTCACCATGCCGCGCTTCTTCTTCCACGCGCACCTGGCCGCCCTGGATATGCCCGCCACCTGTGCCGTCGTTTTCGTCACCTTCCTGTTCTGGAAAACCAAGGATAACCGGAGCTGGAAATGGACCCTCATCCTGGGGCTGGTTTGGGGACTGGCATTCGCGACCAAGGTCAATGCCGTCTTTGTGCCGGCCATTTTATTCCTGTGGGCGCTCCTCTTCCGCCGGCAGCTGCGGCTGTTGGTCCGGATCGTCGTCATGACCCTGATCGGCATTCCCTTTGCGTTTGCCATCTGGCCCTGGGTCTACCCGGATATCCCTGCGCGTGTGTTGGGCTACCTGGGGTTTGTCACCGTGGAACACTGGAAGATCGCGCAATGGTATCTTGGAGAG
>DASTJG010000215.1:0-21717 GCA_035716785.1 Anaerolineales bacterium | reverse complement strand
ACCGCGGTTATCGTGTGTGACCTCTGATTGAACCTGTTGGAAGGGTTCGAAGATGGAGGCTTGCGCTTCCTTTGGGATCCCGATGCCTGTATCGACGACCTCAATTCCCCAGGTGTTTTCATTGGGGCGTGTGATGTTCAGAGTCACGCTGCCTTCCTTCGTGAATTTGATGGCGTTGCCAACCAGGTTGATAATGATCTGGCGGATGCGGCGCTCGTCGCCAAAAATTTCCTGCGGCAAACTGGGATCGATGTAGAAGGAAAACTCAATTCCCTTCTTTTGCGCAAGGACGTCCAATCCTGTAGTGGCCTGCCCGATGAGTTTGGAGAGGGAGAAGACGCTCTCCTTCAGAGTGGCGGTACTCGAACGTAACTGGGACTCGTCCAGGAGCTCGTTGACCATGGTCGCCAGATAGTCCGCGCTTTCGATGATTTGAGAGGTTGCCTTTTGTTGTTTTTCGCTCAACTCCCCGAAGCGATTACGCTGAAGAAGTTCAGCATAACCAAGAATGCCTCCCAACGGAGTTCGCAGCTCGTGGCTCACTTTCGAGAGCAGGCGGGTCTTGGCAAGATTGGCTTCCAATGCCTGGTCACGCGCGATGCGCAAAGCATCATGCGCCTGTTTGATGGCGGTAATGTCGCGTGCAACGACTTGAAAGCCTGTGATCTGGTCACCTTCGAAAATCAGTTGTGTCTTTTGCCCCAGCCAGGTTTCGCTGCCATCGCCTGCGATGATGGGAATTTCATAATAAGTGATTGGCGTTTTACTCGCAAACTGACGCAGATAGAAGCGTTTTGCCTGCGGGCGAGCCTCCGGCGCAACCAGTTCGAGGTAGTGTTTACCAACGACATCCTTGTCACTCTGGTATCCCAGAATGTGCATGGTAGCCGGGTTGGCATAGGTGACGTATCCATTGCTGTCCACGCGGTAGATCACGTCGCTGGCGTTTTCCACGATCTGGCGGAAGCGCGCCTCACTTTCCTGCAGCTTGCTTTCGGCTTGTTTGCGGTCGGTGATATCGCGACCGGTGATCACCCGCCCCAGGATCGATTGGTTTGCATCGAGCAGGGTTGTGAGAGTTAGTTCAACCCAGCGTTCCTCTTCACCTTCGCCAACGTTGACTTCATCTTCCGCTTCCAGAACATCACGATAGCGGGCAACAAGGTCAGGCCATTTCGAAAGGATATCTGCTACCGGTTCACCGATATGCTGCTGTTCACTGGACAGCCCGATCATCCGCAGGGCCGCGAGATTGATGTCAACGATCCTGCGATTGGCATCCAGGATGATCATGCCATCCTTCATTCCGTCAACGACAATGTCACGCGCGATGGGCGCGATATCCAGCAGCCGGTGCTGGAAAAGCGCGAACGCCAGTCCAATGGCAGAGATGGTCAGGGCAAAGGATGTAATGTCGATCAGGATGGGGAGGATCTTGAAAACGTAGATAATATTGGCAATAAAGGGTGTCAGGGTCGCGATCAGAATCCAAAACATTTGCCCGCGATACTGTTTGGGCCAGCGCAGCAGCGCCCGTACAAATAGAACGAGACCAATCGTGATCAGCGTATACGAATAAAGAGCATGCATCCAGAACCAGGGACCATTGATATTGTCCAGAAGGAAAAAACCTCCCTGGTACGTGATCGCGATCTTTGTCCAGAAAAGTTGATGCCATTCGTTTGTGAGGATGAAGGTGAGGGTTAATGCCGGGAAAATGAAGAGCAGGGCAAGACGACCTAGAGTGAGCCAGGTTCTGCGTTGGGTGTATTCGAGCGCAAAGGCAAACCAGGCGACCGGTGTGGTGACCACGCCCACGAACATCAATTTGTCCCAGAAGAGCTTCGTGGGAATGTCTGTCCCTGCCAGTTGGAAGATGTAGCAAATTTCCCACTCGTACAGCATCAACATCATGATGGCGAACGGAGTCGCCCCGATCGCCTTGCGGTTTTGCCATGTATAAAAAGCCATCGCGCCGGAGACCAGGGCGCCCAGCGCGAGCGGTATCATACTGAGGGTGAATTGATATGACATTGATGAGGCCTTGTTGATGCTCGATAATTGCTATATTCAGCAGATTATATCCTACGAGATTTCGTATCCACAACTCCTTCGCTTACAAACATGATAATCGCCGGCAGGCAGGTAAAAAAGTAGACAGGTAAACAAACCATTTGCTGACTTGTCTACCTGTCTACGTGTGTACTTGATACGTGTATACCTGGATACTTTTTACTCGTAGGCCAGCGTGTCGCGTACGGTGAGATTGGATGCCCGGCGGGCCGGCAGTGCGCTGGCAATCGTAGCCAGAACGAGGGTAAAGATCAGCCAGGCAATAATGCCAGCTGTACCGTAGACAGTGGGCAGGGGAGAAGTCATGATCGCTACCCCGACGCCGTAGCATAGAATCCCTGTGATAGGAACGGCGACCAGGATGCTGACCGCCCAGCTGATCAAACCTATCACCATGCCTTCCACGATCACGATGCTTTGGATATCGAGATTGGATGCGCCGACGGCGCGCATCACGCCGATCTCACGTGTGCGCTCGAGAACGTTGATGCTCATGGTGCCCATCAACCCCAGCCCGCCGACAATGGCGATCATGACCGCCATACTCAGCATGAAGTACACGAGAATATCTGTCTGTGACTTTTGGTCCCGGATCCAATCTGCGCCCAATTGTGTGGAGCCGAATTGGATGCCGCTTTTCTGATAAAGCGCCTGGACCTGATCGCTGATCCTCTTTTGAGAAATCGCATCGTGCTGGTCGGTAAGGATGCGCAGGGAATATACCTGCCCGGGTTCGCCGATCAGGACACTTAGATATTCATAGTTCGCGTACAGCAACGGTGGAACGACATTGCCGGTCAGACTGTACGTGCCAATGATCTGCCATTTCGTCTCTTTGCCATCCACTTCGATCGTCAGCCAGTCACCGACTTTGAGATCGGGGAAAACGTTCAAGATGTGATTGCCAATCACAATGGCATTCTCATCCCCTGGTTTCAACCAGCGTCCCGAAGTGATAATGGGCTGGATCAGCGTCGAGGTGGAAGGTGGAGCGACAAATAGGATTTGTGTACCAGGCTGATCCTCGTCCATAATCAGGGTGCCGGGATATTCCGTCCAGCCCTCGACACCTGAAACGCCCGGGACGCTCTCGGCAATGGGCGCCACTTCATCGAAGCGATAATAACGCCCAAAGGACAAATTGATATCGGCCAGGAAATAGCCCTGAATATCCGTCATGGTCTTGTCGAAGGAGGCCCACAGGTTGTAGACACCGATGAAAATGGCGCCGCCAAGGATAAGCGTGAATAAGGTCAGGGCCAGGCGTGTTCGTTTGCGGAAGGCATTGCGCAGCGACAGACGGATCGGACGCGGGATGAACAGCGCACCTTTGCCCACTGGTTTGTGCTTGATCTTTCCGCTGCTGCCGATGCCGTAGTCACTGATCGCTTCCCGCACGGTCACACGGATACTGTTATAGATTGGCAGTAATGCCGCGATGAATGGGACGACCAAAGCCACGATCAACTGCTGGATGAGTGTGGCAGTGTAACCTTTGTATGGAGTCGGATGGAAGTTCAACCACGCAGCCATTCCGCCGCCAATTATCTTTGCCGCGGCGTTCGCAAGCGGGACGGCAATTACCAGAGCCACAACACCAAAGCCTAGAATCAATACAACATACATCATAAAGACCTGGGAGTTTGCGCCTCCAATCGCCTTCATGATCCCAATGTGCCGCGTCTGTTGTGTCATCAACGCCGTAATCGTATTGACGATCAGGAATCCGCTTAACAAGACGGTCATATATCCCAGTACGCCGAGGATGAAAAATACACCCTGCATAATGCTGAAGGCAAAGTGATGGCCCGGCTGATAGACGAACACAAAGTAAACCGTTGCGCCGGCGCGCTCGACGCGGTCTGCGACATCCTGGGCGACTTTTGTGACGTGATCCGCGTCCGTTTGTTTTTCGGTGACGCTGATGTAGAGCGAGTCGTAATTTTCGGATCCGCCCAGCCATTTGAGTGTCTTGGGCGTGACGTAGGCATTCATCGTATTCGTAAAACCGAATGGAAAGCCTGTTACATCATGCATGTACCCGGCAAGGGTTAACCCGCGCTGTTTGCCATCGCTGAGTTCCACAACGATCGTATCGCCAAGTTTATATCCAAGTGTCGCAGCAGATGCATCGACAATGACTTCCTTCTCGCCGAGCGGCGGCAGAGCGGTCTCTCCCAATGCAGGCTTGAGCTGATTCAATGTGGTATGACCCGGGTCTTCCACGGCAGTGAACTGGATGGAAACCTGCTTGTCATCGGTGCGAACTACTTTGGCGCTCACGCTGCTGCGTCCCTCGACCGCCTCCACGCCTGGGACCTCGCGCGCGACCTTCACCATATCATCATCCAGGGGACCCGCATAGACGATTGCTTCAGAAGGACTCGCCGACAGGTAATCGGTGTCCATGCTTTCAATCATGTACAGTCCCAGATTGCTGTTGAAACCTACTGCCAGCACGCCGACTGCAATGGTAATGATGACCAGGAAGGTGCGCGATTTATTGCCCCAGAAATCCGCCCAGACTTTCTTCCAGCGGCTGCTCATAGGTCTCCTGCCCTTCGCGCAATATTCGCCTGTTTATTTCTGTTTGCCATCCTGTGCAGAGCCTCACGTGTCTCATAAGACTGTGCCAGCAATTCATCGAGTTGATCGTAGCTGAGGACCAGGACCTCCACCGGGTTGTGCTCAGAGGCGCGCACGGAAGCCCAGCGTCTGCGCTCGTGGAAGAATGCCATTTCGCCGAAGACCTGTCCGGGTCCGAGTTGCAGCGCCACCACGTCGGATTGGTTCTCGCGCGGCAGGACAACTTCCACGGTTCCTTTGGAGACGATGTAGAACGAATCCGCATTCGTGCCTTCCGAGATGATCATCGTGCCCGCTTCATAGGTCTGGGATTTCGCCTGGCGGGTGGCCAGCAGGAGCTGATCCTGTGTCAGTGTTGGCATGGCCTTTGCAACGTATTCATTGACGATCTCGCCATCGGTGATCAAGGCGGTGCGGTGGGTTTGCTTGGCCAGCCCGCTATCATGCGTCACGATGATGATGGTCTTGCCCTTGGCAACCAGCTCGTGGAACAAGTCAAAGACCGATTCGGCTGTTTTTGAGTCAAGGTTACCGGTCGGTTCGTCCGCGATCACGATGGGTGGATCATTCGCCAGCGCACGCGCGATCGCGACGCGTTGCTGCTGCCCGCCGGAGAGGGCAGTGGGCAGCTTGTAGGCATGGTCCGCCAGTTCCACCAACTCGAGCAATGCCAGAGCGCGCTGCTCACGCTCACGCATCGGGTAGGTGCGGCAGAAATCCATCGGCAGCATGATGTTTTCGATTACCGAGATGGTCGGCAGGAGTTGAAAGAATTGGAACACGATGCCGAGATTCTTCCCGCGCCAGCGCGCCATCTGGTTTTCGTTTAGCTCATGGACCGCGGTGTCATTGACAAACACCTCGCCGGACGTCGGATGGTCGATGCCCGTGATCATATTGAGCAGCGTTGACTTGCCGCTGCCCGATTTGCCGATGATACCGACAAATTCGCCCGCATTGATCTGCAGGTCGACGCTTTTCAAGGCATGGAAATCCCCAATGGCAGTCTTGTAAAACTTCTGGACATCCCGCAGATCGATAATGGGATGGGTGCCGTTGCCGTTCCCGTTGTTTTGGACCTCATTACTTTTAAAGAATGGCAAAGTGAACATAGATTATCCTCCGAATTTTGTTACGCATAAGCCAGGCTATCACGCACGCTGATGCGGATGGCGCCGCGCGCCGGCAGAATGGACGCCAGGATTGAAATGATTAAAACAGTTACCAGCCAGGTCATCACAGCAGACCAATTGTATTGGTAATCCAATGTTGCGCCGAACATGGCGTTCCCGAGCGCATTGGCCACCGGTGGGCTGGCCAAAAAGGAAATAGGCATGGCGATCAGCCAGCTCAACACTCCTTGCAGCAAGCCTTCCATCACGAAGATACCGAGTATGGAGCGTGAGCGTGCACCCACAGCCCGCAGCACGCCGATTTCCTTGGTCCGTTCAATGACGCCGATCGAGAGCGCACCCATCAATGCCAGCCCGCCCACCAGCGCCACGATGATGGACAGGGACAGCATCATCCAGATCACGATCGCGAATTGCCAGTCGGCGGTTTTGCGCGAGTCGGCCTGGGTCTCGCTGATGGCGACTTTCAAGCCGTGGCGTTCGTACATGTCCTTCAACTGCTTGGTGACCGCGGCAGTGAACTCAGCATCATGATCGGTCGTGCGCACGTACAACACAGATCCCTGGCCGTATTTTTTCGTGGTCTGATACAAGGCTTCCAGGGGCGCAAAGATTGTATCCTGATTAAAGCCGCCGACGAACACAGGGTCATAAAGACCAATCACCAGCCAATCATCCTTGCCCAGTTCGCCGAGGTCAAGGGTCACCTGATCGCCAACCTGAATATGATTATCCTCTGCAGTCTGGCGTGTGATCACAATGGCGCGTCCGGTTTCTCCGGGCGTGAACCAGCGTCCTGCCACGATCAGCGGCGAGGAAAAATCGCTGCCTGTGGGGAGCCCCTGTAAACTGGAGCCAATACCGGCTTCCTTGACCAGTTGACCTTCAACAAAAAGGGTCGCCGACTGAACAAGACGAAGCTCGGACTCTTCCACACCGGGTACGGTCTCTGCCAGTGCCTGGACGCGCCCAGCCCTTTGGTTCGATGCGAACTGGATCGTGGTGTCGAAATGCCGGCGCCCGTAGAGGTTGTCCAGGGTGAACGCAGCGGAAGAGCTCAAGCTCATGACCATCAGGAACGAACTTCCGGCGACGATCAACACCAGTTGTGTCAGCATCAAGCGCCCGCGATGGCGGAACATATTGCCCAGCGCCGTTGCATATTGTGTGGAAAGCCAGCGCTGCCCGAACGCATCGACCAGGCGGTCGAGCCGCCCGGAGCGGAAGTCGCCTCCCAGGCCGTAGCTGGCAATCGCCTGCCGGACAGTGATCCTCGCGCCCTGCAAAACCGGCGGGAGTCCTGCCAGCAGCGGCGCGATCAGTGCAGAGATCACCTGGAAGGTAACGGCTTGCGAGGAGAGTTGGAACTGGTCGTAATCTATGTTGTAGAGATTCAAGAACACCTTGGTGACACCAGAAGCGACGACAGCGCCCAGCGGTAAGGCAATCGCCAGTGCTAACAGGCCATAAACTAATGCATTGACGAGATAAATCCCAATAATTGTACTGGTTCTGCCGCCAATTGCTTTCAGGATGCCGATTTGATTCGTCTGCTGTGTAATGAGGTTGGACAGAGTGTTGTAGATCAGGATCGCTCCCACCACGACGCAGATCATGGCAAGCAATTTCTGGACCAGTGCAAAACCGTCCATCATGCTGCTGCCCCAGTGTTCTTCCGGATCCTCGTAGACGAATGCTCCGATGCCAACGCCCTGCCTGGCAAGCTTGTCTTTGATGAGCGAGGCGACTTCTCGCGCGTGATCGTAACTGTATGGGGTAACGCGCACATAGAAGGAACCGAATTTGCCGTTGGGGATCCCCACGCGTTCCATCCCCTCGCCGCTCATGAAGAAGAAGGCCAGGTCCATGAATTGAGGCGGCGGCACGAACGGATGGCGGATCAACCCTGTCACAGGCAGTGTCCGTTCCTTGTCGTTGATCTTGAAAATGATCGAATCGCCGATCCCTACTCCCAGGAATTGGGCAGCCATGCGTTCGATGGCTACTTCGTTCTTCAAGTCGGGCCAGTGTCCACCGCGCAACTGAAGCAGCTCATACTTTTGGGACTCAAAGTCCGGACGCATCTGAATGACAGCCTGCCGCCATTCACTATCAGGACGCAGCTTGTAAAGTGCAGTGACCGAATTATACGGCTCAACGTCCTCGACGCCGGGCACTTCTTTAATACTGAGGATAACATCTTTGTCAACATAGGAAGTCAGACTGACATCGATATGAGTAGGCAGCACCGCACGGTGCGACTGGTTCATGTTTGTGATAAGCAGCTCGGTCATGCCGAAGATCGCGCCCACGGCGAATACACCAGCTGCGATGCTCAGCACCGCCAGCAGGGTTCGCATTTTGTTATGCCACAGGTCAAACCAGACCTTATACCAGATGACGCCCATCTTATTTCTGCTCTTCCCGGAATTCGATGTTTTCGCGCTGATGTTTGTCAGCGGCCTGACTCAGCGCCTCACGCGTGACTTCGGACTCGTTCAGCAATTCGTTGAGTTGATCGTAACGGATGGCCAATACTTCAACCGGAGCGCTTTCCGCGGCGCGGACCGAGGCGTTGGCTTTCCCTTGATGGAAGAATGCAACTTCGCCAAAGTACTTGCCGGGACCCAACTGGAGAATGACAACATCCGACTGATTGGGGCGCGGCAGGACCACTTCCACCACACCTTTGGACACAATGTAGAACCTGTCGTTATCCCTGCCTTCCGTCAGGATTATGGCGCCCGCTTCGTATTCGCGCGCTTTGAATTTATGAGTGGCTGCCAGGAGCTGGGCAGGGGTGAGCGTAGGCAATGCCTTGGCCACATACTCATTGACGATCTCGCCGTCCGCGATGAGCGCGGTACGGTGGGCGCGTTTTGCCAGGCTACTGTCGTGAGTGACAATGATGACGGTCTTACCCTGCGCGACCAGGTCGTTGAAGAGCGCAAAGACCGTTTCAGCTGTTTTGGAGTCCAGGTTGCCCGTGGGTTCATCGGCGATGAGGATCGGCGGGTCATTGGCGAGCGCACGCGCGATCGCGGCGCGCTGTTGCTGTCCGCCGGAGATCATGCTTGGAAGTTTGTGTTGATGCTCACTGAGCCCTACCAGCTCCAGCAGGTGTTCGGCACGCTGGCGCCGTTCCCGCGCTGAGTATTTTCCGGCCAGTTCCATCGGCAGGATCACATTTTGCAGGAGATTGAGAGCAGGCAGCAACTGAAAAAACTGGAAGATGATACCCAGGTTGGTACCACGCCAGATCGCCATCTGGTTCTCGTTCATTTCATGCACAGCCGTACCATTGACCCAGACCTCGCCCGTTGTGGGGCGGTCGATCCCGGCGATCATGTTCAACAACGTGGACTTGCCGCTTCCAGATTTACCAATGATACTGACAAATTCACCCGCCCCGATCGAGAGATCGATGCTTTTGAGCGCATGATAATCACCCGCAGCACTTTGATAATATTTATTTACGCTGCGTAAATCGATCATCTGCGTGTCGCCGTTGGCGCCGTTTTTCGGTTCGTTGTTTTTGAGGAATGAGAGGGTGAACATAGTGTCTCTTGGCGTCCCCTTCGGTCCTTCCATCGCCGCTTATCCTGTCAGGGCAGATAAGTGTTCGGCGGCGATGGAAGGAGAGGTGAGGAGAAGAATTATTCTTCGAACTTAACTTCGGCGGTCATACCCCAGCGCATGGCTGGATCCGTGTCGGTCAGCATGACGGTGACTTCGTAGACTACATCACCCTGATTCTCAGAGTACGTCTGCCCGATGGAAGAGATCGTGCCTTTCAATTCCACATCCGGAAGAGCGTCCAGGGTTAGCGTGACTGGCTGTCCTTCTTTCAGGCTGACTACGTCGATCTCAGTCAGGTCGGTGGTGTTGACGATCCAGTGGGAAAAGTCCGCGATCGTCACAGCTGGTTCATCGGCATTGATCGAGTTGCCGAGTTTGGCATTCAAATCTGCCACAACCCCATCGAAGGGAGCGGTGACTGAGAAGGCAGCCACACTGGCCTTGGCGGCATTCAGACGCGCTTCCAGCACTGCCAGTTCATCGGCATCCACACCGCCTTTCAGACGGTCATAGGTCTTCTGGGCGGCGTCCATCTTTGCCTGCTTCAAAGCCAGGTCATTTTCGGCTTCGATGATCCAATCCTCAGGCGCGGGCCCCTTAAAATGCTTCGTATTGATCCGATATTCATAGCCTTTCCAGTTCTGGATGACGAAACGCTTGGTCTCGGTTTGAGGTACTTTCTTCTCATTTTTCAGATAATCGAGATAATTTACTGCGTCGTCATATTCTTCCTTGGCATCTTTCAGGTCGATGACGGCCTGCGCCAGGTCGGTGCCGGCAGTGTTTTCCAGGTCGTTCAGCGCCTTCTGGGCATCGGCGAGTTCAAGCTGGGCCGCAGCGTAGTTCTTATCTGTTTCGTCGCCCAGGCGGATGAGGGTCTCTCCCTGTTTGACAGCCTGACCTTCTTCGACCAGCACTTCACTGACCACACCGCTGGCATTGAAGGCGATCTCGGCATAGCGGATCGGTTCCAGACGTCCTTCTGCGATGATCGTGCTGTCTGCAATCACGGTCGGGATCGCTTCAGGCGTGCTGGTTGCTGCATTGCCTGGAGTGGCGCAGGCTGTGAAAAGCAAGCTCATGCCTACAAATAAAATAAGTACTTTATGCTTCATGGTTGTTTACCTCCGGGATCTTTCTTTCCCAATCATACAACTTTGGGGGAAAAATTCACTCGTCTCTGGGGGAGTTTTTCACTAGCCGAATGGCTAGTGTAGCTGGTTGGGCAGGCAGTCAATCTCCATTAGTGTACGTGATTCGGCATGTCGAGTTGCAAAATTGTCAGGTCTTCTCCTGCGGCGCGGATGGTGACATTCTTTCTCAAGTATAGTTTGCGAATATATTTTATGACTCAACCGTCGGGATGATCTTCTTTCAGACTGCAGGTGGAATTGACGAGTCTACCCTGGTGAATGATGATTTTCCTTTGTGGACTTTCCAAAGGGTAGTTTTCAACACCTATTAAACGCATGGATGAGATCATTTATTCGATCTGACCTGTAAGTACTCCTTATCACTCTTTGCGAGGAAATACGCCTCGCATACTGTCGTTCGTCGTCTTTGCTTCATTTGACAGGCAGGGGAAGAAAAAGTTTCAATTGGACCAGGATCGATCATCCAGGTCCGCTGGCATTGCTTCAGGATTCTACCAGTGCTCAGCGGCCCTGCTCTCTCACAGAACACTTGATTTAAAACTTTAAGATACTTACTCTTGACGGCTTTCGGGAAGGCGGGGGTAAAATAGAACATATGTTCTATTTTACCGAAGGAGAGATATATGACCACAAACCGTCGCTTCTCCTCAACCTTGCAAGCGTTGCCGGAATTGAAAATTGAAACATCCGCATCTCCCTCCGAGCCGACTGTTGGTCCCGTCGAGACCCTGAGCGATGTCCTGGCTGGAATTGGATCGATCCCGCCTGAGGCGTTGTTCCTTGGCATTGCTTCCGATGGTTTACCGGTGTTGTTGAACTTGCATGATCCTCATCCCGGCCCCATGCTGGTTGCCGGAGATGCGGGTTCCGGCAAGACAGCTTTCCTGCGAACCATTGCTCATTCCATTGCACAGACCCATGACCCAGGCAACACACAGTTCGGCGTCATTACGAACTACCCGGATGAATGGGAAAGCGTCACAGCGTTCCCTCACCATGCCGGGACATTTGCGGTGGGTCATGACAACGCACAGGATTTCATCCAGTCCGTTACTTCCTGGGCACATTCCAACAAGAACACCCGGCAGTATATGTTGTTGCTGGTAGATGACCTTGAGTCGGTGGCGAGCCTGGGACCCCAGGCTGTGCGAGATTTTCGCTGGCTGCTGTTGCGTGGACCCGCCAGGCGGGTTTGGCCCATCGTGACGTTGAATGCGCCGCGCTACGGCCAGGTCATTTTGTGGCTGCAAAGCTTTCGGACGCGGTTCTTTGGTTACATCGGCAACCAGCGCGTCGCCGAAGCGCTTGGCGGCGACAAGGCTTCGGTGTTGACTCAGCTCGAAGCCGGGACCTGGTTTGCGCTGCGCGAGAAGGAGAACTGGCTTCGTTTCTGGCTGCCGAGTTGCTAGCAAGTCCAACTCTCTTGTGCTACAATCGAATTGTTAGTTGCATCGATGAATGGTGGTCCGGCAATCAGAGGGAATTCTCTACAGTCCCGCAGGTTGTTGGCGGGGCGCTTCTTGGCACCTGGGTGTCTGTGATCGCTGGGAGTCATGCACATTGGATCCGTTTTGCCGCAGGAGATGCTTCACTTTTGCGGCCCACACTCAGGAGAAGAGTATTGCTATGGAAGCAAAACTGTATGTAGGCAATTTGCCGTACAACACTGTTGATGCCGACCTGGAGAATTTATTCGCACAGGCGGGCACAGTGAAATCCGCTCAAGTCATCCGGGATCGCGCAAGTGGACGTTCAAAAGGCTTCGGCTTTGTTGAGATGTCCACCTCTGAAGAAGCCCAGAGCGCAATAACGATGTTCCATGGGAAAGACTTCAGCGGTCGTCCTCTCACCGTAAACCTTGCCCGCCCGCGCGAAGAACGACCTGGCGGTGGCGGCGGGGGCGGTGGTTTTCGTAGTGGCGGTGGACGCAGGCCCGGTGGCGGCAGCGGCGACCGGGAACGCAGACGCGATTATTAGATCAGTCTAGAACGTTCATAGTTTTGAGCCAAATGGGCGGTGCCAACCATTTGGCTCATTTTTTCCCAACCCATGTCTGAAAAAATTTTGATTCGCGAATACCGTCCGGAGGATTTCGACGCGCTGACCATCCTGTGGCGAATTGCCCGCGAAAAATCCCTGCCTGAGTTTCAGCGCGCGAAAGGGCATTTCTTTTATGAAGATCAGGATTACTTTCGCGATCAGGTCTTGAAGGAAAACCATGTTTGGGTAGCCGAGATCGATCCGCGCCCGGTTGCATTCATGGCTATGAGGGATGATTTCATCGATCACTTATATGTCCATCCTGACTATCAAAGTCGGGGGATCGGCAGGGCTTTGCTTGAGCGTGCCCGGCAATTCTCGCCTGAGCATTTATGGCTGTATACTTTGCAGGCGAACGTGAATGCACGCGCCTTTTACGAAAAGTATGGATTTACTGCTGCAAAATTTGGGTTTAGTCCGCCGCCCGAAAACGAACCGGACGTTGAATATCACTGGAGAGAGAAGTAATCGATTTCAAATCAATATGAGACCTACCTATCTGGAAGTTAACCTTACCCAACTCAAGAAAAATATCGAAGCGATCCGTGCGCAGGTTGCGCCCGCGAAGATCATGCCGATGGTCAAGGCGAATGCCTATGGTCATGGCATGGATGGCGTTGCGCCGTTTATCGAGCCATATGTGGATTATCTCGGTGTTGCGATTGTCGAGGAGGGCATTCATCTGCGTGAATTAGGGATCAGGAAACCGATCCTTGTTACAGGAGGGATTTTGTCAGAGCAGGTCCCGTTGTATGCTGAGTATGATCTAATCCTGGCCGGCTCTTCCTGTGAGCTGCTCGGTAGCGCTGAAGAAGTATCAAGTTCTACCGGGACTCGCATCAAGGTTCATCTCGAGATCGATACCGGGATGGAGAGAGTGGGCGTTCGTGACTATGAGGCCGAATCGTTGATTCTGAAAGCTGCCGCGTGTAAGCATATCGATGTGGAGGGGATTTATACCCACTTTGCGAATTCTGAACCGGTGGATCGGACGTACTCATTCATGCAGTTGGAGCGCTTTCAGGAAGTTCTCGAACTTTACAACAAACATAGCCTGCCTGTTCCTCCGCTCCGGCATGCATGTAACTCCGGTGGGATTTTAAATCTGCCGGAAGCCTATTTTGAGATGGTGCGTCCGGGTGTTTTGATGTATGGCATTTATCCGGGTGACGAAGTGGATCGGATCATCGATGTCAAACCCGCGCTGACGTGGCATTCACGCGTCGTGTACGCCAAGCGGACGCGCCCCGGGCGGCCGGTCAGCTATGGGTCGCTGTGGCAGGCCGAGGCGGAGACAGGGATCGTCACCGTCCCCTGCGGCTACGCAGATGGGTACTTCCGTCGCATGACGAATCAGGCACAGGTGTTGATCAATCAAAAGAGGTATCCGCAGGTCGGCAGAATTTGCATGGACCAGTTTATGGTTCATGTCGGTGACGACAATGTCAAAGTTGGCGATGAAGTCATCCTGCTCGGAGAAGGGATCCGGGCGGAGGATCTCGCCGAATGGATGGGCACCAACGAATACGAAGTAATGACGAACATCAGCGCCCGTGTGCCGCGCGTCTATGTGAATGAGTGACCCCGCTCGCTTCTTTTGGAATCCCTGATGCGAGCGGGGTGATGGTAGAATGGGGCGACTTGTTGAGGTGACCAGTGAAGAAAACAGTTAAAAGTTACTGGGGTATATTTGCAATTGCAGGCGTGATCGTCGCGCTCGATCAATGGACAAAGTGGTGGGTGCGCACCAACATCTCTCCGGGTGAAACCTGGCTGCCTGATTCGCTGCAGTGGTTGAGTCCCTATGCGCGCATCGTGCACTGGTATAACCGCGGTGCAGCGTTCGGCATGTTCCAGGAAGGGAACATGGTTTTCACGGTCCTGGCATTCATCGTGATCGCCGCGATCATTTATTATTATCCCCAGATCTCCAAAGCGGATTGGCCTCTGCGTCTGGCCATGAGCATGCAGATGGGCGGCGCGATCGGCAACCTGATCGACCGTCTTACCATCGGGCACGTGACCGATTTTATTTCCGTGGGTAAATTTCCGGTGTTCAATGTAGCTGACTCAAGTATCAGCGTGGGTTGTGTAGTTTTAGTGCTGGGTGTCTGGTGGCAGGAGCGCGCTGCGAAGAAGGAAAAGGCGCAGGCGGCCCCGCCAGACCAGCCGAGCGAAGTAACGAGTGAATGAGCGCATTCTAAACTTTCGCTTTGACAAAGAGGCTCCTGAGCGGCTCGATAAATTTTTGGTCGGGCTGTTGCAGGAGTTTTCGCGCTCACGCATCCAGGCGTTGATCGCGGATGGCTTTGTGGATGTAGACGGCCGCGCCGCGAAAAAGGCCGGTCAGACCCTCGAAAGCGGATCCAGGGTGACGGTCCGGATCCCGCCACCCGCGCCGACGGAGCTGATCGCCGAAAAGATCCCGCTCGATATCCTTTTCGAGAACGAGGATCTGATCGTGGTCAATAAACCAGCCGGGATGGTCGTTCACCCGGCTGCGGGACATGCCTCCGGCACCCTGGTCAATGCGATGCTTGGGTACGACCCGGATATCGAGGGCATCGGTGGCGAAGAAAGGCCGGGGGTCGTCCACCGGCTCGACAAGGAAACCTCCGGCTTGATCCTGCTTGCGAAAAATGAGCGCTCCCATCGCTGGCTGCAGGACCAGTTCCGATTGCGAAAGGTGGAGAAAACCTATCTGGCGCTGGTGGATGGAAAGCCGCCGACACCCACCGGTCGTGTCGAAACGTATATCGGCCGCGACCCGAGTCATCGTAAGCGCATGGCAAATGTTCCGGAGAGCCGGGGACGTGAGGCGATCTCGGAATATAAAACCGTTGAAAGCTTTCGCAACCACACATTGCTGGAATTCCATCCGTTCACGGGGCGTACGCATCAGATCAGACTACATTGTGCATTTCTAGGGTGCCCGATCGTGGGCGATGAAGTTTACGGAAGGAAGAAGCCGTCTGTGGAAATCGACCGGCACTTTCTGCATGCCTATCGTTTGAAAATTGTCCTGCCCGGTGAAAAAGAGTCCAGGCTGTTTGAAGCGCCGCTGCCTGAGGAGTTGGGACGCGTATTGGGTTCTCTGCGTGCTGAACAATGACGAAGCATTTAATACTGGCAAAACATTCCGTGCCTGAAATAGAAGCAGGTCACCCGGCAAACACCTGGAAGCTTTCGAAGGAAGGTCGATTGCGTGCGCAGCGGTTGGCAGAACAGCTCAAGAGCTTTGAGCCTGAAGTCATTGTTTCCAGCAATGAACCAAAGGCAAAAGAGACAGCTGAGATCGTGGCCAGTCAGCTTCAACTGGATGTGAAAATTGTCCCTGACTTGCATGAACATGCCAGAAGCAGTGTGCCGTATCTTTCTCACGATGACTTTCAGGCTTCGATGCACGACTTCTTTCAAAAGCCGGATGAGCTGGTGTTTGGAGAGGAAACAGCCAACCAGGCTTATACCCGGTTCTACCGGGCTGTGCATTCTGTCCTGGATGAACACAGGGGCAAAACAATTGTGATCGTGACACATGGCACCATCATTTCCTTGTTCGTGTCACGACTAACGGGAAGCTCTGACCTGGAGCTTTGGAATAAGCTTGGCCTGCCATCTTTTGTAGCTATGGATCTGCACTCGAATACATTGATCGTAAGAAGTGTTATTGTTTGAGGAGGACGTCATGGAATACATTGACCTTCGTTCTGATACCGTCACCCAGCCTACGCCGGAGATGCGCGCAGCAATGGCAGAAGCTGAAGTCGGCGACGATGTCTACCGCGATGACCCGACCGTGAACAGGTTGGAGGGCCTGGCTGCGGAAATGTTGGGCAAGGAAGCAGCTTTATTCGTTCCCTCCGGGACGATGGGTAACCTGCTCGCACTACTGGTCCATTGTCAGCGGGGCGATGAGGTCATTGTGGGAAACCAGTCGCATATCTATCTGAATGAGGCAGGTGGGATGTCGGCCCTGGGTGGGATTCAGCCGTGCCCTGTTCCGCATCAACCTGATGGAACGCTCGCGCTGGATGATATTCTCGCTTCCATCCGTTCCGAAGACGTGCATCATCCCATCACGCGCCTGGTCTGTCTCGAAAATACCCAAAATATTTGTGGCGGCGTTCCTCTCACTGCTGAGTACACACGTCAGGTTGGCGAGCTGGCGCATCGCAATGATCTTCATTTACATATTGACGGCGCACGTATCTTCAACGCGGCTGTGGCTCAAAATGTATCTGTCAGGGAATTGGTAAAGCCTGCCGATTCGGTCATGTTCTGTTTGAGCAAAGGACTCGTCGCGCCGGTCGGTTCGATGCTGGTTGGTACCGGCAGGTTTATTGCGCGGGCGCGTCACATCCGCAAGATGCTGGGCGGAGGCATGCGCCAGGTCGGGATCCTGGCTGCGGCAGGGATCATCTCGCTGGAGAAGATGACAAAACGATTGGCGGAGGATCACGCTCGGGCGAAGAAAATGGCCGCTGGACTGAGACAGGTCAAGGGTCTGGTGGTTGACGCAGGTTCTCCACACACCAACATGGTTTATTTGAATCTGGCCGAAGATCTTCCAGTCGATGCGGGGCAGGTCATGGAAAAAATGAAAAAACTTGGGGTGCTGGTCGACGCGGAAAACACACGGCGTTTTCGTCTGGTCACGCATTACTGGATCGACGATGAGGCAGCGCAGAAGACGGTCTCAGCATTTGAGAAATCACTACGTTGAGCAAAAAGAGCAGGTGGCTAGCCTGCTCTTTCCTGTTTTTCCAGGGTTTCCCAGTGGCTTTTATCTGGCTCAACCTGATCCCGCCCACGGGACTTGGCAACATAAAGACGGCGATCCGCCAGATCGATCAGACGAAAGATCTCATCAGCCTCCATCGGGTAAACTGCTATGCCCTGGCTGACCGTAGGAGCGGGAATCGTTTGTTGTTCCCGGTTATGGATCGGTATCGTTGCTATGGTTTGGTTGATCCGTTCTGCCACTTGTAGCGCCTGCATACCGGTGGCTCCCGGCAATGAAATAATAAACTCCTCACCGCCCCATCGTCCAACCGCATCCGATTGCTTGAGATGCCGCTTGATGGCTGTGCAAAGCATCATGAGAAGTTGATCTCCAACCAGATGCCCGTATGTGTCGTTATAGTGCTTGAAGAAATCGATATCCATCATGATCAGGCTGAGCGGCAGGTTGTTAGCAGAAGCTTCTGCGGCCTGGCTGGCAAGTTTTTTCAGGAAATATCCGTGGTTGTACACACTTGTCAGACTGTCGAGTTGCGCCTGTTGCTCCACGTGTGCATGGCGGATCGCATTATCGAGTGCAGCGGTAATATGCTGGGCAAGATTGGCTAGCAATTCCATATCTGCACCATCGAATGCATTTGGCTGATAAGAGCCAAGTGCGATGACCCCTATGACGCTTTCCCCTTTGAGGGGGACACCCATCCATGACAGGTTTGTTTTTTCCTTGCCGATCACATAGTTTTTTACACCCTCCAGTTCCACTTCCCGCCGCAGATCTGGCAGGAATAATTCCTTTTGGTTCTTGATGATCCAGCCCGATAATGTCCCTTCCAGTGGAGCTTTGGCTCCATTGAAGTATTCACCCCCATCGTAGAACAGATCCAGGTGGATTTCATTCCCCTTTAGGATACCTATAAAATAAGTGTCTGCTTCCAGGGCATCCTGAATTGTGGCATCCAGCAATGAAATGGTTCGTTCAGTTTCCAGTGACAACATGATCTGGCGGCTGATCTTGTTGATTGTCTCAAGTCGATGGATATGCTGCTGGGTTATGTCCTCAATGCGAAGGACGGCTTCCATCGCAACCAGAGCGACAATGTAAGGCACTCCAAACTCCAGTATATTGTTCGCTTCACCAGGAGCGCTAAAGAAATGCAGCAGGTCCATTATAAAAATTACCAGAAGCGTTACATAACTGTACGCGCGCCCCGAAACAATGGCTACTGCCAGAATTGCTAATGGGATCAGGATATGTGGTATCTCGTTCAAATCATCTGGCAAAACATAGAGGAGTAATCCCAAACTCAGCCCGCTCAGGAGAGCATTCAGCCATCCATACGACTCACGAAAATTTGTGGTACGTGCAATCACAGCATGGTTGATCAGTGTCCCCAAGATTATGATACACCCACAAATAATCGTAACTAATCTGTCGGAAGAGGAGCTAGTAAATAAACTCTCCACCACCACGCCGACCATGATTACCACAGATGTGATGGTGATGGGCAGGATAAACCTCTGGACCTCGTGTGGGGCGAAAGACCCTGAAGGTTTTCTTGATTTCATGTGATGATCTTTTCCCCTTCTGTAAAACCTTGATAGGGTACTTTTGTCAATGCTTCCACAATCGATGGATCAAAAAGAATGCCTGCTTGTTCTTTTAGATATTCAATGGCTTCCTCAGCACTGGATTTATCTCGATATGTTCTTTTGCTGGTCAGGGCATCGAATACATCTGCAATGGCAAAGATCCGTGCCTGGATGGGGATCTCGTTCTCCTTTAGTCCTAAAGGATATCCGCTCCCATTCCAGCGCTCGTGGTGATAACGGATCACCGGGAGTGTGTCCTGCAAAAAGGGAATCCCTTCGACGATGCGTGCGCCGATATCAGGATGGATCCGCATGACCTTCCATTCTTCAGCGGTCAGTTTGCCGGGTTTATGCAGGATCTCATCCTTGATACCGATCTTGCCGATATCGTGGATCAATGCGCCTCGTTCCAGCGCCTTGAGCTGCTGGCCGCTTAATCCGATCACCTCTCCAAGCAGGCATGTCAGCCGGCTCACTCTTGCGCTGTGTCCCTCTGTCTCGCGGTCGCGCGCGTCCAGCGCGGACATGAGGGCTGTCAACGTTCGGTCATAGGTAAGCTCAAGTTCCGCATAGGCAGCTTCCAGTTGTTTAGCCTGCTGGCGGGATTCCGATAAAAGGATCGACCGCTCCAGTGCAATGGCTGCCTGATTGGCCAGGGTCTGCAGGTTTGCAAAATTATGCCCGCGACTTTCAGGGATATTCATCCACAATGCGCCATATGTGCGTCCACGTGTCAGCAGCGGATAACAAACCACCGATCCATTCTCCACGGCAACGATAATGCTCTGACCCGTCTCGATCGCCTGATCGATCGTTTCCGTGGGATGCTCGCGGCGTGTGTGCAAACCCTTTGCGTCTATTTCGACTTCCGCTTCGATGCGCCCATCGCGTGTCATCAGCACGATGCCCGTCTCTTTTGAATTGGTGACCTTGTGAGCGACCTGCGCGATCAACTCAGCCGCCAGGCTCAGTTCTTCGGTCTGGATCACGTCCACGCTCAGCTGATACAGCATCGAGGTGATATTGAGTGTGTTTCGTAATTCCTGGTAAAGCCACGAACTCTCGATGGACGCGGCGGCCTGGGAAGAAAGCAGATCGGCCAGCGATTCATCGTTTTCTGAAAAGAAGATGCCTTCCTGTTTCCCGAAGGCAAGGATGGTTCCTATGCTCAGGCGGTGCAGACGGATTGGGATGGCAAGCACGCTGCGCAAGCCCGGGTGATCGATCTCCACTTTCCTGGCATTGGAATACTTCCGCAGGTCACGGACTCGGAAGGGTGCTGTGGCATTGAGCGCCGCGTGCATGATCGCTTCATCGATCGGGTTGGCATTGAGTGTTGCAAGCAGTTTGGGCGCCTCGCCCGCGGAGGCCGTACGAGAGAAATTTCCCTGCTGGTCAAGCAGGGTAACGAAAACAAAACGCGCTTCAAGAGTCTGGCGGGCAATCACTGCTACCTCCTGCACCGCAGCTTGCGGATCGAGCAGGGTCGTAAGGGAAATACCTGCCTGGATCAGCTCAGTCAAACGCTGGCGGTAACTGGAACGCTCCCAGGCACGCATGAGCTCGGAAGCGACGTCCTCCGCAATGGCCACATCCATACTGCTAAAGGCATATTTCTTCTCAGAGCAGATCTCAAGGATGCCTTTTACGTGTCCATGCTGAAGGATCGGTACATTGATGATGGAAAGAGTCGTTTGGTTTTTTTGGGGTATGAAATCGGGATCCAGTTCTGTATCGTTCACCAACTGTGTTTTCTTAACCCTGTTTGTGCGTCCAATCAAGCCAGTATCTGAACTTTGCCGGTATCCAACCGGAATAATGCTCGTCATCTTCCCTGCTGATGCAAGAACAACATATTCCTGCCTGTCATTCTCGGGTGCCATTAACGCCACATAGGAACAGTCCATGGCGCGTTCCAGTGTGTTTACCGCCAATTGTGCCGAGACTGGCGGGTCAAGTTCAGCCTCCAGTTGCTGGCTCAGTTCATTCAACAGCGTCAACTGTGTATTGCGGTGTTTCTCAGCTCTCAGCTGATGCGCGAGTGATTCGATCTGTTCTTTGAGGGCATTTATGTTTCCATCACGGGGAGCAATGGGTTCCAGCGGGAGATCTCTGGACTCCTCCAGCGGTTGATGACTCAACTCTTTTACAAATGTCAGATGAGTAAAGATACCGTATGTTGTGACGACCGTAACAAAGCTGCTAATCAGGAAGCCCGTTCCTTGTTCGCCTGTGGTGAGTCCACTCAGCAGGAAACAGGTCCCAAGTACAACAAATACCTGTGTCGCCAGCAGTATGCCGTTCACGCGATGCTTCAGCCGATCTTTTGTGGCCTGAAAACCTATAATGACGATAAACAAGAAAACAGACAACGCAAAAAGCACTGCTCCGGTCGTAAAACTGTTCCAAATACGGTCAGGATGCCGTAAAAAGAAACCGGGTGTGGCTGGGATGAGCAAAAGGCCTTGCGCGAAAAGCGACAAGATCCCAGCAGCAACGAGGACTGCCTTTCTAAACGAGAGCCGTGGCATATTTATATTTTACAAGAGGATAGCACAAAATAGACTTTTTTAGGGTAATTGTTTAGATGCGACCACCTGAGCCGGTCAGGTCACTTTTAGAGCTGAAAATAAGCAGATGAATATCTGATATAATTTTTTGCACGCAAGGGACCATAGAATGGGGCAGTGACCCTTATCTTTTATTTTAAAGAAGAAGAATTATGACCACATTTATTACGCTCGAGCAAATCGACCAGGCGGCAGACGCGATCCGGAAGAAAACATCCTATCATCCGCGCGTTGGGCTCATCCTGGGTTCCG
>DASTJG010000214.1:0-8343 GCA_035716785.1 Anaerolineales bacterium | reverse complement strand
TCCCGCTTCCCACTCGCTCACCCAGATCTTTCCAGACGAATCCGACCAGACGCGCCGCGCGCCCTGCTCCGGCGTGGGAGGCTCCAAAACGGTTGCTTCGCCCGTCTGTGGGTCGATGCGGCCGACATGATCGTTTGCCAGCGAGGCATAATAGACCACGCCTTCAGGTGTGGTCGTAATTCCATACGGACCGCGTCCGCGCGGCGCGTCGAAGACCTGCATCTCTCCCGTGGCTGGATCGAAACGTCCATAGATCCCACCCTGAGCGGTGAACCACAGGATGCCGTTTGGATCGAATGCTGCGGTGTTGAGGTTGACATAGCCGGCCTCGGACGGCAAAGGGAACACCTGCACTTCTTCCGTCTGTGGATCGACGCGCACGATCGCGTTCAAGCCGCTATCGGTGATCCAGGGTGCTTCGTCGGGACCGACGATGACTCCATGCGGGGAAGAGCCTGATCCAAGTGGGATATGGCGCGTTTCGCCGGTCTCCGGATTGAGCTTGCCCAGCTCGCCCGTTGCCTGCGCGGTGTACCAGACAACTCCATCCGGCGCAGGCGCAACGTCGTGAGGGTGGGAGCCGGCCGGGACGGGATATTCCTGGATGGTGTAGTCTACAGTGTTCCCGGTGACGGGCACTTCTGAAGTCGCTTCACTTGTTGGAAATTGTTCAACGGCTGGTGGATTGCTTTGTTCGGTTGATGGGATGGGTGGGTTTGCGCATCCTGCGAGCATGACCATAACAATAAAGGTAAAACCTGCACGTAACATAGTCACTCCTGTCCTTAAAACCGTTAAGTTCCACGTTTGTTCAAGCCTGCCTTTTCATAGATCGAATCGATCACACGCATGTTGTTCACGGCATCCGCAGGGTCGGTATTGAGTCTTTGCTCGCCGCGAATCGCTTTGACAAAGGCGTGCAGTTGTAGGGCATAAATATTTCCTCCACGCACGTGCCCGGAGTGCGAGCCATTACGTCCGCGCACGCTAAGCCAATGGAACCAGTGTGGATGATAGGGATTGATCACGTGCAGTTTGCCTGCATCCCCCTGGACATGAAGACTTGAACGAAATAAACGCGGCGAAAGCATGTCGCAGCTCAGATGAGCCGTCCGGCCATCTGCAAAGGAGAGCGTGGCGCTCATTTTGTGATCCACTTGCGGCCCGAAAAGACGCGCCTGGGCATGTTCCACCGCAGGCTCTGCCTCCGCCAAAAAGCGGATCAGGCTGACAGGATAGCAGCCCGAGTCCATCAACGCGCCGCCCGCCAGTTGATAATTGAAGCGAATATTCTTTGGCGAGGGGAGCAGAAAACAAAAGTGTGCTTCGATATGTCGGACTTTTCCTATCTCCCCGCTTGCCATGATCTCTTTGACGCGCTTTGTCAGCGGATGATAGCGGTAGGCAAAGGCTTCACTAAGCACGAGTCCCGTTTCACGCGCCGCCCGGGCCATTGCCTCTGCTTCCTGTGCATTGGACGCAAATGGTTTCTCACACAGGACATGTTTACCAGCCTGCAGGGCGCGGATCGTCCATTCGGCGTGCAGTCCATTAGGCAGCGGGTTATAGATCGCATCGAGCTCAGGATCGGCGAGCAGGTCGCGGTAGGTTTGATGGACGCGTGGGATGTGATGTTTGCGGGCGAACGCCTCGGCACGCTGCGGGTCACGCGCCGCAAGCGCGAGAACCTGGACTTCGGGCATAGCCTGTGCTGGTTTTGTCAATGCCATTGGCACGATGGCCGCTGCACCAAGTACGCCAATCCGAATGGGAGAGGATACATCCATCTAAAACAATGTTTCCTGCTTTGGCTCATCTTCCTCACCCGGACCTTTCCAGCCATACTTCTTCATATCGACTTTATCTTTCACAAATTCGACCCCCTCTGCCTCCAGGAGTTCACGCTGTCTCTCCGCGCCGGGGCGTTCGCTGATCTTCCCCTGGGAGTTGATGACGCGCTGCCACGGGACATCGTCCGGGCAGGCTGCCATCGCGCCGCCCACCCAGCGCGGGCTGAAGGCCTTGTAACTGTCAAACTCGATACCGGCAGGCGGAGGGATCATCAAAGCGATCTGCCCGTAACTGGCAACCTTACCGCGCGGGATCTGGCGCACCAACTGCCAGACTTGCTCGTAGTAGGTCTGCTGATTGGGAGGGGAGGAGAAACGCATATACCACCTTTCCGTCATTGCGAGGGAACGTAGTGACCGAAGCAATCTCAGGTTAGATAGATGGGATTGCTTCGCGGCGCCTGGTTTCGACTGCTTGCGCCTCAACCGACGGCGCCGCTCGCAATGACGATAATTTTATTCAACAAACGTTCCACCTTGTGCCTGTTGCTCGATCAATTTGCGGTCGGAGGTGAATTGCATTTCCACTTCGATGCGCTGGAAACAGCGATTGTTACCGATCAATCCCTTGCGGACGAGATAGTTATCGCCTTGATCGCTGAGGCTAAGGTCGTTGTCCAAATCCACACGACCCTCGATGATCTCGCCACAGCGATTACACTTGATGTTGAAAATATAGTAGCGCTTTTCAGGTTTGGCGGATCCGCCGCCGAAGAGGTTTTTGAGGAAGCCCATGTTACTCCTTTTACGGTTCGGCTAACCAGGCTAATCGATGTTGGTATTGCCCGGATGTAAGTTTGTAAGCACGCAACTGCTGCGTATCAATCAATAAATCAAACGGATCAGAATATGACCTATCCGTTTCTTGTACCACAAAACGGCCATCTGGTGACCAAACTGCCTGTGTCAAGAAATCGAAATCATCCGTACATAACTTTGTAATTTCTAATTGCTTAATGTCAAAAAAGAACAATTTTCCTGACCAGTAGCTTGTGAAAACAAGTTTTTGACCATTGGGTGACAGTTTTGGATAATTGACCGAATTGATACCCAATTTGCTTGCATCGAACTCTACTTGCTCTTGATTTCTTGTAATTACATTCAAGAACTTCTCCGATCCAATTGCCAGGGTGGACCCATCCGCTGACCAATCAAGATCCCAGCCATCCAGATATCTATTTCCTTTATAAATTGTTTGCCCTGTCTGAAAATTCCTCAGTTCGAAAATTGAATAGTCAGGTTTGATCAATATACGATCCAGGCTTGGGCTGTAGAAAGGTCCGTCATTACCATAATAATCATAAACGATCTTTCCAAGCCAGGCAGGAGCCTGAAGCTTCTCCCAACGACCTGTAAAGGGATCAAGAATAAGAATCTCCTTTTGGCCTGTGAAAACAGCGATGTGTTTGTTATCCTTCCATCCGATCAGCCACTGCCAATCTATGATCCAGTAATCCATCGGTAAGGAATGTCCTGAGGAGTTAATGATTCGCAGAATACGGCTTTTGGTCCTTCCCGTGTCATCCAGGTAAGAATCTATGTATGCAAGATATCGCCCGTCTGGTGAGATAGCCATATCACCTTTGCTTGTCGAGAATATCCCTCCTCCTCTCAGTGGAACTCCATATGCTGTACGGCCATCCATGGTTTCCAGATATGGTCTGCCACTGTTACGAACCCAAATCCCGGAAAGATTGAGATCATCCGGGATTTTTTCTTCCACCGGGATGCATTCTTCCAATGACAAGTCGACAGTTGCCTGTGTGGTCGGCGTAGCAATGCTCTCCATTGTTGGCGGAGGAGTAGGTGTGTCTGTGAGAGCGGGCAAAGTTGCCGGCGGCGGAATCGTTACCAGGGGTTGCTCGAGTTTCTCTATCCTGAAGGTACAACTCGAAACAAGCGATATCAAAATAGTCCATAGAAAGAGAGATGTTCTGATATGCCTGGTGTGGGATTTCATATGTCCTCCGTTAGAAGAGAGCATTTTATATTCTTCTAAACGGCTAAAAGTTCATGATGGTTCCAAATGATAGATCAGAGATTTTGTCGCCGCGGCGACAAAATTATTGTTTTAGTATTTCTTCTATTTTATCCAGCTCTTCCTCGCTGAACGTCAAGTTGTTCAACGTTGCCAGGTTGTCTTCGAGCTGCTGCACGCTGCTCGCGCCGATCAACGCGGACGTGACCGCCGGCTTGCGCAGCACCCAGGCGATTGCCATCTGCGCCAGGGACTGCCCGCGGGCTTGCGCCAGCTCGTTCAGCTTTTGGACTTTGGGCAGGTTGGCTTCCACATCTTTAGGCGTAAGCCAGACGCGCTCGGTCTTGGTGGCGCGGGCCCCAGTGGGAATCCCGTTCAGGTAACGGTTTGTCAGCTGTCCCTGCGCGAGCGGGGAGAAGACGATGCAGCCGATGCCCTCTTCGAGCAGCACGTCCAGAAGCCCATCCTCCACCCAGCGGTTGAGCATGCTGTAGGATGGCTGGTGGATCAGACAGGGAGTCCCCAGTTCGTTGAGGATCTCGGCGGCGCGGCTCGTCTGCTCGGGGTTGTAGCTGGAAATGCCGACGTAGAGGGCCTTACCCTGTCGCACGGCCGAGTCGAGCGCGCCCATCGTCTCTTCGAGGGGAGTATCGGGGTCGAAGCGATGACTGTAGAAGATGTCGACGTAATCGAGTCCCATGCGCTTGAGGGATGCATCCAGGCTGGCGAGCAGATATTTGCGCGAGCCCCATTCGCCATAGGGACCGGGCCACATGTCGTAGCCCGCCTTGGTGGAAATGATCAGTTCGTCGCGGTAGGGATGGAAATCCTGCTTGAACAATAAACCGAAGGCCTCCTCGGCCGAGCCGGGCGGCGGACCGTAGTTGTTGGCAAGGTCGAAATGCGTCACGCCGAGGTCGAAGGCCCGCCGGGCGATGGCGCGTCCGTTCTCGAGCGTGTCGCGCCCGCCGAAGTTGTACCACCAGCCGAGCGAGATAGCGGGGAGCTTGAGCCCGCTGTTGCCGGTGCGGTTGTAGCGCATGGAGTCGTAACGGGAGTCTGAAGCGAGATAAGGCATAAGGTTTCCTTTTAATTTGCTGGAGGGACGGGCTCGCTTTGCATGCTACGCGAGCTGCCCGTCTTTACGCGATTATCTATATATCACTCGAAACCGTTCACAAACCAGCGGCATCTCTTCGGAAAATTCTTTTCCGATTTTCGGCAGGGCACGCCAGAAGAAGTTCCTGTGTGCCTCGCGCCAGTACTTCAAAGACAGATCGCCTTCGCCCTCGTCGCGGGCGAAATCGGCATCCACCTCATTGTACTTGCGAACCGTCACTTCCACGGTCTCGACAATGCAGAGCGGTTCGCCGCGTCCATTGAGAACGATAGTGATTAAACCTATTTGTGGAATAGGATTCCCTTCTGATTCCCATTCCCAGAGAGAAGAGCAGGTAGCCGTCTTGATCCCCTGGGCGATCAATGTTCCCAATTCATCTGCCATTTCCGGGCTGTCTCCCCAGCCTTCCACGATATACGTCTTCGCACAATAAGGCGAATCGGGCGGCAGTCCCACTAGGAACTGTTCCCAGTAAGTTTGTACGGTTTCTTTTGCCATTTTATAGGAACTTGAAATGCACAAGCCGATAGTCTTTTGTCGCCTGGTCGAACTGTTCATCGTTGAGCTTCTTCTGATTCACTCCAAATAGTGGACCGGCAAATCCGGAAGCGATGATGACCTGCCGCAGCAGGTACACCCGATTCGGCGAATCGGAGATGTCCTCGGCACAGGCAGAGCACTTTTCGTCAGGAAGCCACAATTCCACCTGCGGGTTGACGAGCATGTTGCGATACCAGTCTGAAATGGAGCCGAACCCGGCTGTGCAATAGATCTCGCCGTCCACAATTGCGTAGTTGACGGGCGTCAAATACTCCTTGCCACTCTTGCGCCCGCGGTGCTTGATGACCATGATACGCCCCAATCGTTCGGGCGAAATATTGATCTGCTTTCCCCAGCCCTGTTTCCACATCCAGACCATGAAGCGATTCATGCTGTGAAAGAACTTGCGCAGAGAGTCCATCTGCTGTGGTGCTTTCGTAGTGTCCATGTGCCCTCCGGAATGGGCACGGCATTGCCGTGCCCCTACATTTTCCAATCCCAGTTCTTCAACACGTCCAAAGCCTTGTAACTGGTCATATCCAGTTGTAACGGTGTAACGGATACATATCCCGCGAACAGCGCGCCAACGTCCGTGCCTTCTTCATCGACGCCGGTCGGTGCTTCCCCGCCGATCCAATAGTAGGGGCGTCCGCGCGGATCCACACGCCGGTCCAGCGCATCGCGATAGACGCGCAATCCCTGCCGCGTTACCAGGATGCCCTTTATGGCTTCAACATTCAGGTAGGGAATATTGACGTTTAATAAAACGCCTTCCAGCATCTCGCCTTTGATCACTTTCTCCACCACGAGTTTCGCCATCTGCGCGGCAGGACCGTAATCTGTAACAGCGCCTGTAGGCTTATCCTGTGAAGCCAGAGAAAATGCAATGCCCGGCACGCCTGCAATGACCGCTTCCATGGCAGCCGTTACCGTGCCGGAATAAGTCACATCGTGACCGATATTCGAGTTCGGATTGATCCCTGAGACAACGAGGTCGACCTTATCGGTAAAGCCCAGCAAGGGCAGCGCGACGCAGTCCGACGGCGCGCCATCGGATGTGAATGCGGTTGTGCCATCTGCCAGCATTGTTTCGTGAACGCGCAAAGGGCGTTCGAGTGTCTTGACGTGCCCAGAAGCGGACCAGTTGCGGTCAGGCGCGAAGACAGTTACCTGGCCGATCTGCCGCATGGCCTGTACGAGAGCGAGGAGTCCGGGCGCCTGCACGCCATCATCATTGGTTACAAGGATATGCATGAGTTGATTTCCGATTTGAGAGTTAGGATTTTGGATTTGTGATTTCAAATGTCGTTGCGAGCCTGAGCGCAGCGGGCGTACGTTGCCCTGCGCAGCGAGTGGCGAAGCAATCTCCTGATTTAGATGAAGGTTGCTTCGCTTCGCTCACAATGACATTATAACCCTGCCTGTATAATACCCCCCATGCGCCATCTTTCCTCTTTCATTTTGCTTTTCACTTTTCTCTTTTCCTGTAGCACCCAACCTCCAAAAACTTCTCCTGAAACCAAATTCTATGTGTACCGCTTCGACCCTCCTGCCTTTGTCGAGTTCTCTGCAGACTTCCGATACAGCAGCGAGATTCCCTTTTCTGTCCCTCCAAATTGCGGATTGTTCAACGTTTTTCCCGCCCCCATCGGAAGTTTCCTGGCGATTGAGCTAAGTTGCCCCAACGGGCAGACGGTTCTTCTCCTGGATGTGGGGACCGCTTCCGTGACCCAGCCGGTTAGAGACTCTGACAGCCACTTCCTAGCCTGGATGGAAAATGGCCGGTTCGTGGTGTTACGCGTGGATTCACTGGGCGCGCCTCGCATCGTGCGTCTGAACGAGGACACCCTGAAAAGCGAGGACATTTCCATTTCTGATTTAACGTATGATTTGGCTGCCCAGCCTGACAGCGACCAATTCTCGTTCACATTGTCCCGCGGATTGGGATATGGAAGCGAAATATTCCTTGCCAGGCATGACGGAAAGATTGTTCAGTCCCTGTATGCCGATCAATATAATTATCTGTCATTTGCAGAATGGTCTCCGGATGCAAAACAAATCGCCTTCATCAAAACCCCCGATAACCAGACTCCGTTCACGGTAGGTGAGTTATGGGTCATGAATGAAGACAGCTCGAACCCGCGCAAACTGGCAGACGCAGATGCCGGTCACGGGTATGCGGCGCACTGGTCGCCCGATGGGAAGCAGATCGCGTTTGTCGTCCGGGAGAATCCCGAAGATGAACAGGCAAACCAGATGAGCAATGCCCTGGTCAGCAATGTGTACATTGTCGATGTGGAAAGCGGCGCGCTGACGCAGGTCACGCAGCTGGAGGATGGGCGGGTCGAGACCCCGTTCTGGTCACCGGACGGGAACACTTTGGCATTCAATACGGTCATAAATGATAGAATGGAAGTGCGAATCGCGGATCTAACGACAGGGGAGATCCGGCCTCTCATAACGGAATCAGCCTGTTGTCCCGCGTGGATGCGAAAGTGAAGTTTATCCACGAATTTTTGCTAATCTCCGCGAAATGAAAACAATTCGTGTGGATTAGCGGGGATTAGTGGATTGTTTGAAAGTGAGTCTACATGATTCGGCGAATCATATTAATTCTTATCGTAGCGCTGGTGATAACGTCTTGCGGCGCGCCTGCGGCAACCCAGTCTGCTATGGAGCCTCAGGCAACAGAAGCGCCCGCCACCGAAGCTCCCGCGGCAACAGAGCCGGCTGCTACCGAGGAAGCAACAGAACCTCCGGCGCAGCCTCAGGCTGTTGAAACATCTACTCCTCAGGCAACGCAGGCTTTATCGGTACCGACCGACACCCCCTTGCCGACGCTTGACCTGCCAACC
>DASTJG010000213.1:0-3513 GCA_035716785.1 Anaerolineales bacterium | reverse complement strand
CTCGCGCAATACTGCTCCATAAAGGAGTACGCTCACCAGCCATATATGGAAGGAAGATCAAGCCGTTTGCTCCCGGCCTGGATTTCTCCACCTGCCTGCTGAAAAGCTCGAACGGATTCTGACCAAGCAGTCCGGCTGCGCTCACTTCCGGATATCCGAGCTGGTCCCGGAACCAACCGAGCGAGCCGCCCCCAACCGTTCCAGCCTGCAGCAAATATTGCCCCGGGATCACGTGATGGGAAAAAATCAAACGCGGTTCCACCACAATATGATCCAGGCTGATCCCGACACCGCCAGCCTGGCCTCCCTGTTCGTTGGTCTGCCCGGGTTTGACTACCCCCGAGCCCAACGCACCGACCGCGGCATCCAAACAACCTGCGATCACCGGGATGCCGGGCTTGAGTCCCGTCTGTTCGGCAGCCTTTTCCGTGACGGTTCCTACAACTTCCGTGCTTCCGCGCAACTCAGGCATTTTCTCGATGGGTATGCCAATTACCTGAGCAGCCTGCTCATCCCATTTTTGATTCCGGATATCGAAAAAGTGATAGCCATATGCCTGGGTGTAATCGCAAACAAATTCACCTGTAAATCGCGACACAATAAAGCCAGTCGCTTCGAGGAATTTATGCGCGGAGTTAAAAACGTCCGGATGGTTTTTCCTCAGCCAGATCAACTTGGGAGTGATATAGGCAGCATCAAGAGGATTTGCGTTCAGATTCACCAGGCTATCAGCTTCCGGCAGGGACTTAAGCCAGCTTGTTTCCTGTTCCGCGCGACGATCCAGCCAGATCATGGCGGGCCGCAGGGGATCTCCCGCACGATCCACCGGGATCAAAGTCCAGCCCACGCCGTCGACGCCGATCCCGGCGATCGAAACAGGATCCACTTTACTCGTCGCGAGAACCGTTCGAATCGTTTCGCAGACAGCCCGCCACCAGATATCCCCATCGATTTCCGCCCATAATGGCTGCGCGCGCTGCAGGTCATAGGCGCGGGCCGCATGGGCGACAAGCTGACCGGACTCCGTCCACAGTGATGTCTTTGTGCTCGAGGTGCCTACATCTACCGTTAAGATATATTGGGATTCCATATTCACCCGGTGTACTTCAGGTCATGCTGAAACAATCTGCCCATCCAGATCCCAGAGATCATGCCAGTCTTTGGCACTTTCCCACAGGAAGACCTGCCCCTTGATCAGACGATTGTTCTTGTCGATGGCTGCAATCGCCTGCATCTCTTCTTCCGTCAGAGGTTCGGAGACAGCCGCCTTGAGATTGCTCCAGTACTCGTTGGGGCGGATCGAGAAGGGGATCGGGATCTGCCCGCGCTGGACAGCCCACTTGACACAGATCACCGCCGGGTGGACGTTCAGCCTTTGGGCGATTTTCACGATGACTGGATCTTCAATATCCACTGTATCATCCGGAGTCTTATCGCGATCCGGACGGGTGGGAGAACCAATCGGCGCAAAGCCGATCGGCGCGATTTGATTTTCCATACAGAACTTGAAGAACTCAGATTGCTGGAAATGAGGGTGGAGTTCCATCTCGTTGGCAGCCGGTTTGATCTTGGCATCGCGCACCAGCAGCTTCAATTTCGGAATGGTCATATTGGAAGTTCCGATGTGACGCACCAACCCCAGCTCCACCAGCTTTTCCATCTGCCGCCAGGTCTTCATATAGTTCTCGTGGATATACGGCACCGCATGCGGGTCGCGGGAATCGACATCCACACCCGGAGCATGATGATTGGGAAACGGCCAATGAATTAAGTAAAGATCAAGATATTCCAGCTGCAAGTCCTTGAGTGTTTGTTGGCAAGCCGGGATGACATCCTCTTCTGCATGTTTATCGTTCCAAAGCTTGGAGGTGATCCACAGTTCGTCACGCCGGATGCCGCTGCTCAGGATCTTTTGGAAAGAGACGCCGATCTCCTTTTCATT
This sequence comes from Anaerolineales bacterium, assembly GCA_035716785.1. Classification (GTDB taxonomy): domain Bacteria; phylum Chloroflexota; class Anaerolineae; order Anaerolineales; family Villigracilaceae; genus Defluviilinea. The sequence goes on along the minus strand of DASTJG010000213.1, from coordinate 1,571 downwards.
GCCATACACAGCCGCGCAATCAAAATGGCGATAGCCGATATCAGCAGCACCGAACACAGCTTCCGCGATCTCCGTGGCAGTAAAACGATCTGAACCGAATGTGCCCAATCCCACCGCGGGGATCTCTGCACCGGTGTAAAGTTTTCTGTGCAGCACAGAACCCGGATCGATCTTTTCAAGTGAATTGTTCATGAGGATTCTCCTGTTATCGCTAAATCTTACGTACCAATGATTGGGGTGACACCCTTTTTCAGGATGATGTTGCCATATTTGGCTGTCTCGCCGGTCATGAGGACGGCAAATGCCTGTTTGGTCCTGTCATAAAAATCGAAGCGGTCAATGCGCTGGATCGGTGGAGTCTTGGGCCAATGCCTGTCAACTGCCTGCCGGTACGAAGCCTCCACCGCTGGATCCAGCTCGTCGCCCGAAACCGCACACATCATGATCAGCGGACTTTCGACATAGGTATCCAGAACAAAAATGGGTAGGATTGCATCCAATAAATCGGGGATTCTCAAGCCGTCTGCGCGCAGCACACGTTTTCCATAGGTCTCGCCGGGAAAGTGTGCATCGGCCAGCACGATCTCGTCGCCATGTCCCATGCGATGCAGAACTGCTAATAAATCGGGAGAAATTAGAGGGGATATTCCTAGCAACATAATTCGCTGCTCCTTTCTTGAACCAGGCCGACTGCACCGCGCAATGTGTCCGCTTCGGTCGCGCCACAGCTTTGGAACTTTCTACATATATATTCGACAGTTGATTTGCTAACCAGGCACGGACGGCCCGTACGTGAAAGCACGGACCGTCCACTTTGAGTACTGCTTAGAGAGACTAATAGAGCACGTTCTTGGCTTCCTTAGATTCAATGTTGTCTTTATCAACGATGACGAACCCGGTGTCAACAAAATGTTCAACTGTCTTGCCCTCAAAGGCGACTTGATAGGCAGTCATGACACCCAGGTAACCCATGTTATAGGAGCTTTGAACAGCAATGGCCTGGAGCGTGCCGTTTTTGACCTGCTCCTGCAGGACACTGTTGCCGTCGAAGCCAATCGCCACGATCTTCCCCGCGAGGCCTGCCTGCTCGATCGCGCGCCCCATGCCGATGGCGGTCGGCTCGTTGGCGCCGAAGATCCCTACCAGGTCCGGGTTGGCGGTCAACACGTTCGTGGTCTGGTTGAGGGCGGTAGGCATATCAGAGTTTGAGTATTGGGTCTCCAGAAGGGTAAACTTCGAATTCGCCTTAATATAGTCGTTGAAGCCACCGACACGCCCAATTTCGGAACCAACGCCAGCGACATAAGACATGACTTGAATTTCGCCTTCAGTTTTACCAGCTTCGGTGAGCTGCTCGATCATCCTCTTGGCGCATGCCTCACCTGCTGCTTTGTTGTCTGTCGCGAGGAATGACACATAGTTGTCTTCCGGGCCTTCGAGAAGCGAGTCGATGATGACAACAGGGATGCCAGCTTCCTTTGCCTTTTCTACCACCGGAATCAGAGCCTTAGTGTCTGAGGGCGCAAGCACAATCGCCTTGACGCCGCGATCGATGGCACTCTCGACGATAT
>DASTJG010000212.1:0-3444 GCA_035716785.1 Anaerolineales bacterium | reverse complement strand
GCGTGGATCGCGTCCGCGTGCGGGCAATGTCCGTATTGTCAGTCGGGGCAGGAGAATCTTTGCCCGGACTTCAAAGCGACCGGGCGCGACATCAACGGCGGCTATGCAGAGTACATGGCCGTCCGAGCGGACTTCGTCCATCCCATCCCCGATGGGATCTCCGATTCCGAAGCCGCGCCGTTGTTGTGCGCGGGAGCCGTTGGGTATCGCGCCTTGAAATTAACGAATCTACAGGATGGGCAATCCCTCGGGTTGATGGGCTTCGGCGGGTCGAATCATATCGTGTTGAAAACGGCAAAACACAAATTCCCCAATTCAAAGATCTTCGTATTTAGCAGAAACCCTCAGGAGCGCGAATTTGCCCTGTCGCTGGGAGCCGCCTGGGCAGGCGCGATTGACGGAGTCCCGCCCGAGGCGCTGGACGCGATCATCGATACCACACCCGTTTGGGGTCCGGACCTGGAAGCGCTGAAACGTCTCCAGCCCGGCGGACGGCTCGTCATCAATGCCATCCGCAAAGAGGAAGTCGACAAGGAAGTCCTGTTAGAACTGGATTATGCCTCGCAGTTGTGGATGGAAAAGGAAATCAAGTCTGTGGCGAATGTGACGCGCGCCGATGTACGTGAGTTCCTGCAGCTGGCCGCCGAGGCGAACATCAGGCCCGAGGTTCAGGAATATGATTTACAGGATGCCAACCAGGCACTGTTTGAATTGAAACAGGGTAAAATCAGGGGAACAAAAGTTCTATTTATCAGTTGAGTAGAGGTGAAAATGGCGAAGACGGCGGAACTCAAGACCAAAGTAAATGAAGCAAGTGTCGCAGATTTTCTCAACAGTATTGAAGACGAGCAGAAACGAAAGGACTCCCTGGAAATCGTCCGGATCATGGAGCAGATCACAAAAGAGAAACCCAAAATGTGGGGAACCAGTATCGTCGGGTTTGGTTCGTACCATTACAAGGGAGCGAGCGGGCGTGAAGGCGACTGGATGCTTCTCGGCTTTTCCCCGCGCAAACAAAACCTGACACTTTATCTGGCCGGCGGACTTGAGCATTACCAGAGCTTGCTGAACAAATTGGGAAAACACTCCACCGGGAAAGGCTGTCTGTATATCAAGAAGCTCAATGATGTCAGTGTGGATGTGCTAAAAGAACTGATCTCCGAATCTCACAAGGCAGCAAAAAAGAAGTAGGGATGACCCTTCAAAAGGACACCGAACGGAATGAAGCAAAATATCTGCATGCGTTTGCAGACTTCAGCGGCAAGCGCGTGCTGGAAATTGGCTGTGGCGAAGGGCGTATGACCTGGCAATATGCCAGGAACACACAGCTGACCATCGGCATGGATTCCGATCGGGACGCACTGCGCATCGCAACCGTCGACCGGCCATCTGATCTGCAAAACAGGACCCTTTTCTCGTGCGCAGATACACAATTCCTGCCATTCTCAAAAGAAACATTTGATATTGCCATCCTGGCGTGGTCGCTCTGATGAATTGAATACGAGGGCATGGTCCATGCCCTGGATGAAATTCGGCGTGTCCTCGTACCTGGCGGAATCCTGATCGATATCCGTCCATTTGCTGACGGCTGGCAGGTGGAAGTTGCTTCCGCGAATGAAATCAAAGAGACCGGGCGCGTGGACGATCTGCCGGAATCGGTGAGTGCAGACATTGCCTCTAACCAAGCCATGCAGGAAGTGGAGAGTCGCGGCTGGTTCCGTCGTGAACAGGAACAACTCTTTCCATTTTTTTATTCATGGGACACACCGAGTGAATTCGAGGAATTTGTTGCGGAGGATTGGTCGGATTTTATTGCGTTGAGTGAGGGAGTCAAGAAAGCCACGCGCGCGGCCTGGGCCATTGGCGACGCGGACAGCCGTGTCCGTGTACGGGTAAAAATCCTGATCACGAAGTGGGGTATTACAGACGCAGGCCAGAGGTAGTATCGAAGAAATACAATTGTTCCGGATCGATCTGCGCCTGGACCAGTTGCCCCACATGAAGTTTCACTTCAAGCGGACAAAGACCTGTGTAGCGCCAGCGCCCGGTGCGGATGTGAATGGTCTGCGTGTGGTGGGCATAATCGGATTCGAACGCTTCCACTTCACCCCGCAGCCTGATCCCGCCTGTGGAAGTTGAATCCGTTGACACCTGGACCGCTTCCCGCCGCATCCCCAGTGTCACCTCTTGCCGGTCGCGCACCAGTGAAAAGATTAGCTTTGGAAGAGGGATCAGGTAATCATCCAGAACCAATTTGTTTCCTGAAATAACGCCGCCCGGGAACAGACTCATGGGCGGCAATCCCAGAAATCCTGCGACGAATGTATTGACCGGGTGGTCCATCAAATTCTGGTATGTCCCCACCTGTTCGATCCTCCCGTTGTGCATGACGACGATCTCATCTGCCAGAGCGATCGCTTCCACCTGGTCGTGAGTGACATAGAGACTGGTAATGTTGAAACGGTGGAGCAGGCGTTTGATCTCGGAACGGGTTTGCACCCGCAGCTTTGCATCCAGGTTCGAGAGCGGCTCATCGAAGAGGAAAAGGCGCGGGCTACGGACGATGGCACGCCCGATCGCCACGCGCTGTTTCTCACCGCCGGAGAGAGTGCCGACGCTGCGCGGCAAAAGATCCTTGAAGCCAATCCCCATGATCTCAGATGTGTAACGGATCCGCTCGCGGGTTTCTTCATCCGCAATTTTGTGCATTTTGAAGAAAAAGGACAGGTTTCCTTCCCCGTTGAAGTTCGGATAGAGCGCATAACTTTGGAAGACCATACCAATGTAACGTTCCCCGGGCGGCACAGTCTGTACATCCTCTCCATCATAGAGAACCTGTCCGGTGTAGTTTTTTTCGATCCCGGCAACAACACGCAGCAGGGTGCTCTTTCCACAACCGGAGGGACCTACAACGACAAATATCTGTCCATTCGGGATTATCAAATTCACATGGTCGAGCGCCGTGACCCCCTGCTTTGTTTCGACAGGTAAGTCCTCCTGGATACGCTCCTTCTTAACCCCAAACAGTCTGGTGGCCGGTTCACGCAGCGGAGCATCGTAAACCAGGCTGACGTCGTGCAGTTTGATCCTGGCCATAGTATTTTTCCTGAAGACGGAAAGAATTGTATCACCGGAGAAACCTTCAGTGGCAAATGTTGAACGAGAGAAAAATACCGGGTATCATTCCGTTATAGCAAGAGTTTAAGTGTTATCAGTTCTAGTGTAGCGAATCAAACCAGGAGTGATTTAATGGAAGCTGTAAAATATTTATCCATGACAGAGCTCGAAGCGGGTATACCTTACCTCCATCAGTCGCCAAAGGATCATGGCGTGTTGAAAATGATCGTGCGACGCCCCGGGATCGATGAACGGGAAGCGATCGAGCACGGTGAACTCGACCTCACCGATGGGCTGATCGGTGACAACTGGAAGACCCGCGGCAGC
>DASTJG010000211.1:0-3488 GCA_035716785.1 Anaerolineales bacterium | reverse complement strand
GATGGCTGCCACTGTGTATCCCATTCATCAGGGAAGTTATCAGGTGGAGGCGGCATGTCGTCCCAGTCCGATTCATACGCGGCAGGCTTCTCGGCGATCTGTCGGATAGGCGGCGGGACGCTGGGCTTGGTCGGGATCTTCTTCACCGGGGGAACCGGCCTGGGCTGTTGCGGCGCCGGGGGAACGGGTTCCTGTTTCGGCTTGGCTGGCTCCGGAGGTTGTGACGGTTTGGGCGGCGCATCCAGTGACTCAAGGATCTTGATCTCGGTGCGGATCTCATCCACCAGAATTTTCGGCGGCGTGCTGCCGGTATCCACTTTGCCCTCGACGATAATGATCTGCCCGACCTTGAGCTGTTCATGCGTTTTCTGCCAGGTCTTCGGGAAAAGCACAAGCTCGATATTGCCCTGAATGTCTTCGAGCGTGACAAACCCCATTGGCTTGTTGGTCTTGGTCGTGTACGGCCGTACTACTGCGACCAGGCCGGCCACACGTACTTTTTCTTCGTGCTGTGCTTCGCCCAACTGGCCCGAGAAGTAACTGACGATCTGCGTGAAAGTCTGCTGGTACGGCGTAAGCGGGTGATCGGACACGTAAAGACCGATCAACTCACGTTCCCAGTTCAGCATCTCACGCTTATCCACATTATTCACGTCGGGGAGGTGAATCTCTTCGATCACGCCGGTGCTCTCGCCGAAGAGCGACATCTGCCCCGCCTCCGCGGCGCGGAAATGATTGCTGCTGATGGACACCACACGATCGAGCGAAGCGAGCAGCGCGGCGCGATTGCCGAATACATCCATCGCCCCCACCTTGATGAGACATTCGAGGGCGCGCTTGCCGACCGCTCGCAGATCCACACGCCGGGCAAGGTCGTTCAGGTTTTTGAATTTCCCGTTCTGATTGCGTTCATCGATGATCAGTTGGACGGCTGCCTGGCCGACATTCTTGACCGCGCCCAAGCCAAAGCGGATGTTGGGTTTGCCATCCGCCTCTTCGGGGTCTTCGATCGCAAAATCCCATTCGGAGGCATTGATGTCGGGCGCCAGCACGGGCACATCCATGCTGCGCGCGTCGGCAACGTACAACGCGACCTGTTCGGTCTTGCCGGCATTGGCGGAAAGCAGGGCCGCCATGTACTCCGCCGGATAATGTGCCTTCAGGAATGCAGTCTGGACCGCGATGACACCGTAATCGGCGGCATGAGACTTATTGAATCCGTACCTCGCAAACTCTTCCCAATCGCTGTAAATGGCTTCGGCAATGTCCTTTGCCATCCCGTTCTTGACCGCGCCCGCGACGAACTTGTTGCGATGCTTTTCGATCTCTTCCTTTTTCTTCTTCGAGATCGCTTTGCGCAGTTCATCCGATTCAGAGGGTGTGTATCCCGCGATCTCCACGGCGGCGCGCATGAGCTGTTCCTGATAGACCGGGATGCCATAGGTATCGCAGAAGATCGGTTCCAGCGCGGGATGGCGATATTCCACCTCGGCTTCGCCGTGCATGCGCGCGATGTAATCGGGGATGAAGGCCATCGGTCCAGGGCGATAGAGCGCCACCATGGCGATGATGTTGTCCAGCGTCTTGGGCTTCATCTGGACGAGGTAGCGCGTCATGCCACCCCCTTCCACCTGGAACACGCCAGCTGTATGTCCAAGGCCCATTAGCTCAAATGATTCAGGATCATCGAGAGGAATGTTATCGAGATCATATTTGATCCCGTGCCGTTTCTCGATCATCTCGCAGGCTTTCGCCATAACGCTCAATGTGATCAGCCCGAGGAAATCCACCTTGAGCATGCCCAGCGAATCGAGGATGCCCATTTCGAATTGCGTCACCGTCTTGATCGGCGTCTCTTCCGAGTTGGATGTGGGGCGATGCAGCGGCAGATATTCGACGATCGGTTTATCGGAGATCACAACACCGGCAGCGTGCGTGCCTGCGTTGCGGACGGTCCCTTCCATCTTTGCAGCGGTATCGATCAACTCGCGCAGATGCGGCTGCGAGTTATAGATCTCTTTGAATTCCGGCACAGCCAGGGCGTCCTGCATGGTGGTCTGCCTGCCGGAGACGAACGGCACAAGCTTGGCGACGCGGTCCACTTCCGGGAGCGGGATGTCGTTTACGCGCGCCACATCACGCAGGGCCGCTTTCGTGCCCATCGTGCCAAAGGTGATGATCTGCGCGACCTTGTCGCTGCCATACTTGTGCGTGCAATACCCGAGCATTTCGCCGCGGCGATCATCGCGGAAATCGAGGTCGATATCGGGCATCGAGACACGACCGGGATTCAGGAAGCGCTCGAACAGGAGATTGTGCTGGAGCGGGTCCACCAGCGCGATGCCGAGCACGTACGCGACAATAGACCCCGCCGCCGAACCACGTGCGTTGTACCAGATCCCATTTTCACGCGCATGCCGACACAGATCCCACACGATCAGGAAGTAGGCGTCGAAGCCCATCTTGTGGACCACGCCCAATTCATAGTCGATCCTCGCCCGGACCTCCTGGCTGCTCGCGCGTGCCCCATAACGCCTCCGCGCCCCTTCTTCGCACAGGTGACGAAGGTACATCTCTGCGGTGAAACCCTCCGGGACAGGGAAATCAGGCAAATGATAGCCCTTGAAGCTCAAGTCCACGTTACAACGTTCCGCAATGAGCAAAGTGTTACTCAACGCCTCAGGTACTTCCGCAAAGAGTTGATTCATCTCCTGCGGCGTGCGCAGGTAGTACGAGTCATCCGTCATGCGCATGCGGTCGGGGTCGGTCAGCAGTGTATTTGTCTGAATGGCAAGCAGGATGTCCTGCAAACGCGAGTCGTCCTGGTTGATGTAATGCACGTCGTTTGTGGCGATATACTTTGCCGAATAGCGTGCGCCCATCTCGACCAGTTTACGATTCAGGTCAGTGATCTCTTTGATGTTATGCTGCTGCAACTCGACGAAGAAACGGTCTGGTCCGAAGACATCGTAATACCAGTCCATGCGCCGGACGGCTTCTTCCGGGTTGTCATTCAACAGGGCGCGCGGAATCTCCGCGGACATACAGCCGGAGGTGCAGATGATCCCTTCGGAGTGCGCCGCTAAAAAGTCCCGGTCGATGCGGGGATAGTAATAAAAACCGTCGAGTTGGGCAGCCGAGGAGATTTTGAGCAGGTTTTTGTAGCCTGTCTCGTTCTCGGCGAGCAAAAGAAGATGATAGGAGGAACGGTCAAGCTTGGAGTCGCGGTCGGTCATGCCGCGCGCCGCCATGTACGCTTCCACGCCGATGATCGGCTTGACCCCGGCTTCCTTCGCGGCTTTGTAAAAATCGATCACCCCGAACATGGTGCCGTGGTCTGTGATCGCTACGGCAGGCATCTCCAGCTCCTGCACGCGCTTGACCAGCTTCTTGATATTGGAGAAGCCATCGAGCATGGAATACTCAGTGTGAACGTGAAGATGTGCGAAGGACATGGGCTGAGGCATTATAGCACGCATGTTCAAGAA
>DASTJG010000210.1:0-2348 GCA_035716785.1 Anaerolineales bacterium | reverse complement strand
TTCTCGATGGCCCGCACCATTTCCGCCTTTGCTTCTTCGAACGTCTTGCCGCATTCATTAGTAATGATGCGTGCAATTTCATCGTGATTGGTCTTGAGCAGGTCACGCAGTTTGAAAAGATACTGCACACGATCCTGTACTGGCGTTTGCCGCCAGGCCGGGAGCGCCTCGCCGGCCGCCCTCGCCGCGGACTCCACATCCCCTTTGCTGCCGAGCGGTGTCCTGGCAATGACTGTTCCCGTCGCAGGGTTGATCACATCAAAATATTCACTTGCGTCAGGCTTGATCCATTGGCCGTTGATGTAGTTCAAGATTTCCATGATTTTCCGTTTCTTTGTTACAAAGGGTGTTTTAGTTCACTTGCTTATCCATGAGTTCGGCCAAGCCTTCGTCGATCAAGTTCAAGCCTTCGTCCAGCTGTTCTTCGGTGATCACCAAGGGCGGGACAACAAACAAAACGTTTTTGAAGTTGAAAACATAGACGCCATTGGAGACCAGAAAATTCTTGAGCGGAGTCAGGTCCATTGGTTCCTTTGTCGTGCGGTTCTTGACCAGTTCCAGCCCGGAGAAAAGGCCGATGTAACGCACATCGCCAACAGAGGGATGCCTGGCCTTCAACTCCTCCAGGCGCGCGCCGAGATGTTTCCCAACCTTTTTGGCGTTCTCGAAGATCTTGTCTTCCTCATAAGCTTCGATCGTCGCCAGCGCTGCAGCACAGGCCAGCGCGTGACCGTTGTAGGTCAGACCAGCGAATAAGACTTTGTCATCAAAAAACTTGGCGATTTTCTCACGCACAATGACTGCACCCAGCGGCACATATCCGGAAGTGATACCTTTGGCTGTGGTGATAATGTCTGGCACCACAGCCCAGTGATTCACCGCGAACCACTCGCCAGTGCGCCCCCACCCGCTCATGACCTCATCGGAGACGAGCAGGATGCCATATTTGTCGCAGATCTCGCGCATACGCGGCCAGTAATCATCAGGCGGGATGATCAGCCCGTTTGTGCCCGTCACGCCTTCGAGGAAAATCGCCGCGATCTGGTCCGGCCCTTCGTGCTCGATCACCTCTTCCACGTGCTTGATGCACTGACGACCACACTTGTCTTTGTCATCCCAGCCAAACGGACAGCGATAGCAATACGGATCGAGGAAATGGATCACCCCTGGGATTGCCGGCTCGACCGGCAAACGGCGATAATCTCCGGTCAATGCCATCGCGCCATACGTCGCGCCATGATAGGAACGATAGCGCGCCAAAATCTTATGCCGTCCCGTATAGAAACGGGCGATCTTGATGGCATTCTCATTTGCCTCCGCCCCACCAAGCGTAAAGAACGTCTTTTTCAGGTCTCCCGGTGTAATTTCTGCCAGTTTCTTGCCGAGAAGCCCGCGCGGTTCCGTCGCCATACCGGGGCTGGCAAACGTCAAGTGTGCAGCCTGGTCCTGGATTGCCTGCACAACTTTCGGGTGCTGGTGACCGACATTGGTGTTCACCAATTGCGAGGCAAAATCAAGATAACGCTTTCCATTTGCATCCCAGAAGTAAACTCCCTCTGCTTTGACCAGCGGAATGGGATTTACCTGTCCCTGGTTGGACCAGGAGAAAAAAGTATATTCCTTGTTGAGATCGACAATTTCTTTTGCTGTGAGATGGGTCATAAGGTCTCCATAAATAGATTCACAAGAAAACAGGTACACACTTGTGTACCTGTCAATTTTAGCTCTTTATCTCTTTTACGATCTCGGCATACACGTTTAATGTTTCATCGATATCGGCATCGCTATGCTCATAGCACAGGAACCAGGGTTCACGGGCGTCGTAGTCCGGCATCACGCCGCGTTCGATGGCCTTTTCCGTCAGCTTGAGATGCAACTGATGGTCGCTCTTTGCCCAATCACGTTGACAGGTCACCGCATCCACGCCAAAAGAAAACGCAAACATCGCCGGGAAGCCGGTAAACACAGCAGGAAGCTCATTCTCTTCAAAGATCTCCTTCAAGCCATCCATGAGACGCTGCCCGCGCTGCCGGATCGTTTCGAGGATCGGTTTCGACTTCAGCAAACTCAGTGTTGCATAGGCGCCCGCCACACCGGGCTTGTTATTGGTATATGTCCCTCCCTGCGCCACACCATGCCCGATGATGGACATGATCTCTCTTTTGCCGCCGAACGCTGCGATCGGATAGCCGTTGCCCAGGGCTTTGGCGTATGTCGCCAGGTCCGGCTTGATCCCGTAATATTCCTGCGCACCACCATTGGCAATACGAAATCCCGTCTTGACTTCATCTAAGATAAAGACACTGCCACATTCTTCGGTCTTCTTCCGTATCAATTCGAGGAATCCA
>DASTJG010000209.1:0-3447 GCA_035716785.1 Anaerolineales bacterium | reverse complement strand
TCCTGCTGGCCGCAAATCAGAACTCCCATAACCTTGTTGTCTTTCGGATCGACGCAGAAAGTGGTCAATTAACCAAGACCGGGCATGAAGTGAACGTATCCATGCCGGTGTGTATGAAGTTTGCTGTTTAAAGTTATTATGGAGGTGAAAAATGAAATCCAAAAGCCGTTTCCCAGCCGACCTCCTTGCAGCCATCCATAAAGAAAAGATCCTTGGCATTCGTGCCGGCAGGGAGTCAAATCACCGCGTCATTGGGGTTTGGGCGGTCGTAGTGGAAGGACGCGTCTTTGTGCGTTCCTGGGGGCGTAAACCGCGGGGATGGCACCAGGTATGCCTTGCAGATCCATATGGAAGTATGTTTGTTGGAGAGCGCGAAATCCCCATCCGTACAGTTCAGACGCGCAGCGAGCGTTTGAAGGATCTGGTGAGCCAGGCGTATAAGGAAAAGTACAATACGCCGGGGTCGATCCAGTATGTGAAGGATATGTCCGGAAAGAAATCGCGCGATACAACGACAGAATTGAAACCGATACAGTAAATTGTCACCGACGGATATCCTGTAAATAGAATAGGTTCTCCCCGTTCACAAATGGATGGGGAGAACTTATTATTTGGGAATTCAGCACATAGGCATATTGCGAATAGACATGCGCAACGCAGAACAATAAGTCATCGTTAAACATCCTAGGAGGCAGACATGAAGAAATTACTCATTCCGATTCTGATACTTGTTGTTCTCGTGACCGGTTGTGCTCCGGGTTCCAGTGTGGAAGTGGAGACACCCAAGACTTCGATAGAACTGACGACACCGGGCCCCAATCCGCTGGCGAACGAGGCGGCCGAGAATGGCCGTGTTGCAGGCGTTGTGCAGGGGCTCTGGCATGGCATCATTTCCCCTGTAATGGCCATAGGCGCGTTTTTCAACCCGGATATGCAGATGTACGAAGTTCATAATAACGGGCGTGAATATAACCTCGGTTTCCTGTTTGGTGTAGCACTGGTGTTTCTCCTTTTGGGTGTCATCGGCGGGAGAGGCGGCAGGCGTCGCTAATCACTGGCTTTCAAAAGATTTCTACGCCCGGAAAGTTTGATGGCTGCCTGCTACCAGCCTATGTATAGTTTCTCCCCGGTCAGTGTGTTGATCGGGGAGAATTCATTGTATAATGAATTTACCCCAATCTGTCTGGCTAACAATTCAACATGCATCCAGGAAACAAGCCGCAACTGGTCTCTTCATTGACGCAACGAGGGATCATTAAACAGTTTTAGAAAGCTCGGGAGGTAGCGATGAAGAATGTACTTGTACTCGCTCTATTGGCGCTCTTGTCCGCCCTGCTGGCAGGTTGTGGTCCAAACACGAGCGTCCAGGTCACCACACCGGATGCCACGATGCAGTTGCGGGCGCCGGGTGCAAACCCGATGATCAACCAACCGGACGGAGCCGGCCTGGTGGCCCGGGCTGGAGCAGGTCTATGGCACGGCATCATTGCGCCTATAACCCTCGTGTTTTCCTTTTTTGATCCGAACATCCGGATGTACGAAGTGCACAATGCCGGAAGTGAATACGATCTGGGCTTCCTGCTCGGCATAGCACTGATCATTGCCCTGCTCAGCCTTTTTGTGCGGATGCGGCGAGGCTAGAGATGTTTCCTCGCTTACACAGGTTGGCCGTTCACCCGCCTCGCGCGGGGTTTTCGTTCGCTGAGTCGTTTCCCACCCACCATCTCATATTCGGATGAGTCGTCCCCGTAAATGGCCTTGACCCCGGCCCGCAGCCGCGTGACATATTTCCAGCCTGCGGCATAGACCTCATCGCGCTTGTTGCGCAAATCCGTTAATTGTGTTTCGAGGGAGCTGATCTCCTGCCTGAGCGCCTCACCGCGCGCCAGAGTCGCTTCCAACTCGGCGACAGCCAGCTTGCCAATCTTCAGGGTAGGATCGATGGATTTCCAGATTGAGATCGCCGTTTTGAGTTTGTTCAAAACATCGGTGGGGTATGACTTTGACATGTTTCCTCCCGGCAGTGTGGTTTCGTTGCGGTGCTCTCATTCTAACACGGAGAACCTTCCGAATAACATGGAAGGCTTTCCGAAAAAAAAGACTATCATCTAAATATCATGGAAGACTAATTTCGAAATGTAATACTGTTCTTATTAAAGAAAGAAAAGCTTCCATAAAATATAGATAGGCTTCCTAATAAGATAAAAGACTTTCCATATTATTTGGACAGCCTTCCATTCAATATGGATGGCTGTCCATGGACCTCAGGGCGCTGGTGGAGAAGAATCAGCCCGTGATCGATCGGAAATTCACGTTTTTTGATTAAAAGGTTACAGTTTGGTGTTCAGAGATCCCGGCAGGGCTATAATGCCCTTAAGAGGAAAGACTGATGGAAAATAACTTTGACCTGGAAAACAAGGAGAACTTTAGAATTAATCCACAAGTGTGGCTGCAAACTCTGCTGGCGATCGCAGGCGACAGGGAACAGAAAGAGGAAGTCATTCAAAGAGTGGCGAGCGAGACCGGATGGCCTCCCGAAAAGGTGGAAGTGCTCATATCCACCACTATCAAACTTTTGATGGATCAAACCCGCTCGAATTGATAATGGATGATGTGATGAAATGAACCGCAGGTGAGGAGCCTGCGGTTTTTGATATAGATGTAGCGATATAATCCTTTGAACAGGAGTAAAGAATCACTATGCATTATTGGATTATCGTTGCCTCGAAAGATCATTTGCAGCGCGGGCTGACCGGAGGCTTCATTCAAGCCAACCACGGGAAAGCCGCGCCGCTCAAACGGATGCACGCGGGTGACTGGGTACTCTTCTATTCTCCCAAGTTGGAATATGATCAGCCTGAGAAGCTCCAGTGCTTTACGGCGATTTGTAAGATCAATGATGAGACAATTTATCAGCACGACATGGGCGACGGCTTTGTTCCTTTTCGCCGCAACGTGACTTTTTACCCCGCTCAGGATGTTTCGATCCTGCCACTGATCGATGACCTGACCTTTATCAAGGACAAGACCCATTGGGGCGCGCCGTTCCGCTTTGGGACACTCGAAATCCCTGAACAGGATTTTCGGTTGATTGCCAGCAGGATGATTGACGATCAGGAGCTTTTCGACAAATAGAGCATACTTTTCCTCCTGGAACGGCAATGATCATTAAGCTCACAGATTATATATGAATCTGGCAAGTTTCGGGCTTGGCTTGTTTTTGCCCGTATAATTCCTCCTATGTTTGACTTTACCATCACAGCCCGCAACAACCATGCCCGCACGGGCATCTTTACCACCCCTCACGGCGACCTGCTTACCCCCGTCTTCGCGCCGGTCGGCACGCAGGCGACGGTCAAGACCTTAACGCCTGAACACCTCAAGGAAATCGATACTACGCTGGTGCTCAGCAATACCTATCATCTCTATCTGCGTCCTGGCGATGAG
>DASTJG010000208.1:0-4577 GCA_035716785.1 Anaerolineales bacterium | reverse complement strand
TTTCAGAATGTCGTTTACCAAGCAATGTGACTTTTTAATGAACGCCAGCTACTTAAGACATTGGCGTTCTATACGCTTATAAAGATAATCAGGAAACGTGATCTGACACTTATAAATACCGAGTTTTGGTAATTAATGTTTTTTGATTTGATAAATTTTGCCGCTCCCCCAAAACATTTTCATCACAGCCAAGGTTGCGGTCTTGTCGGATAGCAGGGCACTCGTGCCCTATCCTCAGCCAGCAAAAAAGGGATTGCATCGTGAATTCAACCGAAAGCATATATGATGTATCTGATCATTGGATAAGTTGCCCAAGACCCAATTCGGAAGCGTTGGTGCGCCTGTTCTTTTTCCCCTATGCCGGCGCAGGTTCTACTACCTATCATGCCTGGTCTCGTTTTTTTTCGCCGGAAATAGAACTCTATTTAGTTCATCTCCCTGGCAGGGATAAGAGAATAAGTGAGGCACCATTTACGAGCCTTGCGCCTTTGGTCGAGTCACTCACCAATGCCCTAATTCAATATCTTGATAAACCCTTTAGTTTTTTTGGACACAGCATGGGGGGATTAGTGGGATTCGAAGTTGTTCGCCAGTTACGCAGGCAATATTCTCTTTTACCGGTCCACTTATTTGTTTCCGGCAGACTGGCCCCCCATGTACCTGATACTCGTCGAAAACTTCACGAATTGCCGGAGGGGGAATTTTTGAGGGCAACTGAAGAGCGGTATGGAGCTTTGCCTGAAGCCGTTTCGCAGGATCGTGAACTACTACAGCTATTTTTATCCATCCTGCGAGCAGATATAACATTGATTGAAACCTATCAATACATCGACCAGCATCCCCTTGAATGTCCTATTTCAGTTTTCGGCGGATTGCAGGATCATACGCTAACCAGGGACGAACTGGCCGCATGGCGCGACCAGACAGAAACTCGATTCGATCTAAAAATGTTTCCGGGAGATCATTTCTTTATTCAAAGTTCAAAAAAGGACATCGCGCAAGCCATGAACGAAGATCTGCAAAAATCTTTATCGACCCGACTGTGATTGTCATGGTTCTGTTGGACCCAGATGGGATTGGGTCCCGGACTGGATCCAGCCTGCCGTAATACTTTAATGTATATTGCCAACAACTCGGAGGAGAAATGCCTCGTAAGTCAGCAGTCAAGACACAACAAGACGCGAGCATCGAAAAAACGGTTCAAAAGGAACCTATCGCTATTATTGGAATTGGGTGTCGTTTCCCAGGAGGAGCTGATAGCCCGGAGCAGCTTTGGTCGTTGCTGCGCGATGGAACCCATGTTGTTTCTGAAATTCCTCCCAGCCGGATGGATGTCGAAACCTACTTCGATGCGCGCCCGGGGACGCCGGGAAAAATGATGACGCGCTGGGGGGGCTTTCTCGACAACATAGACCAGCTCGATGCATCGTTCTTTGGCGTCGCTCCACGGGAGGCAGCGCGCCTGGATCCTCAGCAGCGTCTTTTGCTTGAGGTCGCATGGGAAGCTCTGGAAAACGCAGGACAGTTACCCGCTCAATTGGAGCGCAGCCTGACAGGTGTATTTGTTGGTTTATGGCTCAACGATTTCGAATCGCGGCTTTTTGTAGACCCGTCCCTCATCGATTTTTACATGACCACCGGCAGCGGCAGGTATTCTGCATCCGGACGGGTTTCGTACTTTTTGGGACTCCAGGGTCCCAGCATTACCATCGATACCGCATGTTCCTCCTCCCTGGTTGCAGTTCACCTTGCGTGCCAGAGTTTGTGGAGTGGAGAAACATCTCTGGCGCTGGCGGGGGGCGCGAACGTAATTCTCCAGCCTCATATCAGCATTGCCTATTCCCGGTCCAAAATGATGGCGGCAGACGGGCGCTGCAAGTTCGGCGACGCGCAAGCGGACGGCTATGTCCGCAGCGAAGGCGCCGCGCTGGTGGTTTTAAAGCGTTTGTCACAAGCCATTCACGATGGGGATTCCATTTATGCGGTGATACGCGGTGGAGCCGTTAACAACGACGGGCGAAGCAGCGGTTTTCTGGCGACTCCCGGCCAGCAAGGCCAGGAGGAAATGCTTCGGCTTGCCTATCGCAGCGCAGGAGTAGATCCGCACGAGGTCCAATACGTGGAGGCGCACGGGACAGGGACACGCGTGGGCGACCCGATTGAACTGGGCGCTCTGGGAACCGTTCTCGGAAAAGATCGCTCGCCTCAATCCCCGCTTTGGGTCGGTTCCATAAAAACAAATTTTGGCCATACGGAAGGCGCAGCAGGGATTGCCGGTTTGATCAAAGTGGCATTGTCCTTAAAGAACGCAGCGATCCCTCCCAGCCTGCATTTAAGCACGCGCAACTCTGCGATTCCCTGGCAGGAATTGAATGTGGACATCCCTACGACGTTGACGCCATGGCCGGCCACCCGGGAGAAGATTGCCGGGGTAAGCGCGTTTGGGATCGCCGGTACGAACGCTCATATCGTTTTGGCAGAGGCCCCACAAATTCCTCAGAAAAAGACCCCGGAAGACGCAGCGGATATCCATGTCCTTCCGCTCTCCGCCCAGACACCAGTCGCGTTACGGTCGCTTGCAAATTCTTTCGTAACTTTTTTGAATCAAGAGGATGCGCCCACCCTGCATGATCTATGTTACACCATGAGCTGCCGCCGTACGCACCATGCAGAACGTCTCGCAGTTGCAGGGAAATCACATCAGGACCTGGCGGATCAACTATCTGCTTATCTTCAGCAACAAACAAGTACGCTGCCTGATCGGAACAATCTTGATGAGCAAGCCAAAGTTGTATTCGTTTTTCCGGGTCAGGGTGCCCAATGGCTCGGGATGGGACGAGAACTCTTCGCTCAAAATCCCGTCTTCCGCGAAACACTGACTCAATGTGACGAGGCGATTCGCAAATGGGCAGATTGGTCCCTTCTGGAACAATTGATGCTGGCCGAAGATTCGCCAGACTATCGTCTCAACGAAATCAGCGTGATCCAGCCTGTGTTGTTTGCCATGGAGGTGGCGCTGGCTGCGGTCTGGCGCTCGTGGGGGATCGAGCCCTCTGCAGTGATCGGTCACAGCATGGGAGAAGTCGCGGCGGCATATGTCGCGGGGGCCTTGAGCCTTGAGGATGCGGCGCATGTGATCTGCAAACGCAGCCAGCTCATGCAGCGGACAAGCGGCATGGGTGCCATGGCATTGATCGGCCTGCCCCTGGCTGCATCCGAAGAACTTTTAAAAGGATATGAGGACAAACTGTCCATCGCGGTACACAATAGTCCGCGCTCGACAGTCATATCTGGAGAACCGGCTGCATTGGAAGAAGTGATGGCTCAACTGGGCGCGAGGGAAATTTTCTGTCGTCACATAAAAGTGGATGTGGCTTCCCACAGCCCACAGATGGATCCTTTACGCCCCGAGTTGGTCGAATCCGTTAAAGGGATTCGTCCCGCGTCATCAGCCATCCCCTTCTACTCCACGGTGACACAGGATATCTGCGATGGACCGAGCCTGGATGCCGAATACTGGGGGAAAAACCTGCGACAACCTGTCCATTTCATGGGGACGATCCATCGGCTGCTGGAGACTGAGCACACTGTCTTTATCGAACTAAGCCCTCATCCGATCCTTTTATCAGCGATCGAGGAGATCTCTCATTCCATCAAGAAACCTGGCTATGGCATTGCATCTTTGCGGCGGGAACAACCGGAACTCCTAACGATGCTGACAGAACTCGGCTCGCTATATAAACTCGGATACTCAGTGGATTGGAACAAATTCTATCCAGCCGGAGGCAGGTTGGTCTCGGTTCCCGGTTATCCCTGGCAGCGCGAACGCTACTGGTTTGATACGACACAGACAGATACAAATCAGTCGTATCTGGCGGGAAAAGTCGAACACCCGTTGTTGGGATACCGCCTTCCCAGTCTGGCACATCTCCCAGGGCATTATGTCTGGCAAAACAAATTTGGAGCTTTGCGAAAGCACCTGTCCACGCGGAAGATTGATCTGGACGATTCTGTATTCAGAGAAATGGCGCTTGCCGCGGCAAACCTCGCGCTGGGCTCTATGAATCACATGGTTCGCAACGTGAGCGTGGTTGAACCGTTGCCGAAACAGAACGGCAGTGATCTCATCGTACAGGCAACGCTGGTTCAAAATGGCTCTACCGCCACCTTTGAGTTGTTCAGCCGTGAGAACGAAACAGCGCCCTGGCAACGGCATTTCACCGCTGAAATACAAGTCGGGATTGTCGACAGCCGTTGGTTCTACAACCTGACATGGCAAGCCAGCGAATCGATCGCATCAACGGCCGATGAGCCGCTCGTCAACAGCAATTGGTTGATCTTGTCCGATTGTCTCGGCGTTGGGGAAGAGTTCGCGGCACGATTGAAGGAGCGAGGTGCCACTTACAAAGTTGTTCCTTCGAGTGATACAACCGTTGACTTCGAAAGTCTGCTCGATGGTCTACCATCATCCACGCAGGTACTTTATCTATGGGGGTTGGAGTTACGCGACAATCAACAGCTCGCGTCGCTGGAGAAGTTGGCAGACCAGAACTCCAGTGTTGAATCGCTGATCTCCC
>DASTJG010000207.1:0-2405 GCA_035716785.1 Anaerolineales bacterium | reverse complement strand
GACCGCTATAGTGAATTCCTGCAATTACCGGTGGAGGTGATGGAAGCATGACCAAATATGTTGCCTTCCTGCGCGCCATCAACGTGGGCGGAAATGCGATCATCAAAATGACAGATTTAAAACTGATGTTCGAGTCCGCCGGTCTGGAGAACGTGCAGACCTACATCCAGTCTGGAAATGTTATTTTTGAGACCGAGGAAAAGGATATCGATGCCGTAAAGAAGCGCATCGAGCGTCAGTTGGAAGGAGCCGCAGGATACAAGATCCATCTTTTCGTGAGAACGATGCGGGAGTTCCAATCCATCGTGAGCAAGAGTCCGTTCACCGCGAAAGCCAATGAGATGGTGTACGTCGCCTTCCTTGATCAAAAGCCCGCTCCAAAAAGCCAGCAAGCCCTGCTGGCGCTGAAGAATGAGGCAGATGATCTTGCGGTCAAAGGGCGTGAGGTCTATCACCTGCGGCGGGACCGGGAAAAATCCGCCCTGGCCAGGACCTCCATCGAGAAGATTCTCAAATCCCCTGCCACCGTCCGCAACATGACGACGCTCACAAAAATCGTGAAAAAATACAAATAATTGCACTGTCTGTAACCTTTTTGTCGCATCCGGCCTATTGCTTTCCGTTGAAAATTCCCTATAATGGAATAGGCACTTTAACTTTATCGAAAAGGCAGGTTATATGAAAACATCTTTTCTCTCTTTCATGCGACTGTCCATTATTATTGCAATTTTCCTTTCTTCCATCGCTGCCACACCGCTCTCCCCATCCACGCAAAAAACCAATACTGAAGTACTTCTCGAAGACATCGAGACCTTTCCATGCTTCGATGGCAGCGCCTTTACCTGCGCGGTCATCGACGTCCCTCTCGATCACTTCAACCCGGATGATACGCGCACCATCCCGGTAGTGTTTGCCGTCCTGCCCGCCTCTGGCGAGCGTAAAGGGATGTTCGTCACTGCTACCGGTGGACCAGGCACATCCGGCGTCCTGCTGGCCGACTCCTATGTCGCGGGGTTCGATCCAAGTATTCTCGAATCCTTCGACGTGGTGTTCTTCGATCAGCGCGGCATGGGACTCTCCGGTGATCTGACCTGTCCATACGCGGCCGCCGCCTATTACCAGACAGACTCCCAGGGCATCACGCGTAAACAAGAAAAGGCGCTCAAAAAAGCCGCCGGCACCTTTGCAGCGGACTGTGTCAACGAATTGAGCAATCCTGAGCTTCTGCCCTATCTTGGTACAAAGCAGGCAGTGGAAGACCTGGAAGTTCTCCGTCAGATCGCGGGTGATGAAAAATTCTGGCTGTACGGCGAGAGCTACGGCACACAGTACGCGCAAACCTATGCCGCCAAGTATAGCGAGCATCTGGCAGGGCTGATCCTGGACGGAACGGTCGACCTCACGCTCAGCGGACTGGAGTATTACGCACAACAGGCCCAGGCATTCAGCGATACACTGACTGCAACCCTCTCTGCCTGTAACGATGACCCGGCCTGCGCGGAAGATTTGAAGGGAGACCCGATCCGCGTCTATGATTACCTGGCCTCGAAATTGAGAAAGAAAGCGGTCTCCTTCCGGTTCCCGCTCCCGGAAGGCGGTTTTGCGAAACGCAAATTTACGTTTAGCGATCTTGAATTTGTCGCCTCCAGTCAGATGTACGCCGAGAGTGACAGGATGATGTTCACCCGCGCGCTGGCATACGCATCCAACGGCGATATCGTTCCGCTCGCCCGCCTGCTTTACATCGATATCCCGGTTGACCCACAGACGCTCGAAGTGATCCCCGATCCCTCCTGGTCGGATGCCATCTTTTACGGCGTCGAGTGCCAGGACTATGGTTATCCTGGCGACACCCCCGATGAGAAGGCCGAGAATTACCTGGATGCAGCCGATCCGTTCGAAAGGTCTATTCCGCGGCTTGCCTCGGTCATTTATGGAGACTTGCCCTGCGCCTATTGGCCAGAGGCGACCTCTGATCTCAGCCGCCCCGATTATCTGCTCGCGGAGGGCGTGCCGACACTCGTGCTCGGCGCCACCGCCGACCCTGCCACGCCGGTCGGTCATGGCATCAATGTGTATCAACATCTGGCAGATGGTTATCTCATTACGCAGGAAGGCGGACCGCATGTCATCTTTGGGCGCGGGAACGAATGCCCCGACGCGCTGGTAACCGACTTCCTGGTCAACGACGTCGTCCCGGCTGAACGCGAAACGGTTTGCGAAGGCGTTGTTGCAGATGACTATGTACCGATCGCGCCACGCTCGGCAAAATCCTTCCAGGATCCGTCCGAAGCCTTATCTTCCGCTGAAACCGAGATCTACTATTTGCCTGAATTCTTTTACTGGGACGGTTTCACCCCCACATCCGTGGGATGCACATACGGAGGCACTCTCTATTTCGACAG
>DASTJG010000206.1:0-2501 GCA_035716785.1 Anaerolineales bacterium | reverse complement strand
CGCCACCGTATTCGTCACGTTCGCAGCTACGGCGGGAATACCCAAAAACGTGAGCATGGGAAACGTGATCAATGTCCCGCCGCCTGCCAGGGCGTTGACCGCGCCTGCCGCCATGGCGGCCAGTCCAATCAGTATGAATTCAATTCCGGTCAGCATGTTCTGATCGAATCCCTTCATTGAAATGATATCCGAAGTCACTTAACATAAGCTTGCCATCGCAGACTGTGAAAAAATCGGATGTTGGTGTGGGCAAGGATGTTCCCATACAGAGATCGATTTCCTGTTCAATTCACTTGTATGCCTGTAATTTGGATTATCTCATATTTGCTAATCACGGTCATCCACAGGCGATTAGTGCTTGACTTGGAAATTACAGATATGTATAATCCTCGTCATTCAGAAGGAGTAAGCATCGGGAAGCCTGATAGAGAAGGAGATACATGGTGGAAGTCTCCACAGGAAAACAGCGCCGAAGTCGTCTGAATTATTGCTGAAGAAAATCCAGTAATCAGTTTTCACTGATAACTGGACAGTAGACCAGCACGGGGTTGCCCGTTACAGCATAGGCTGATGATCGTCAGCTGCAGAGTGCGTTTTTCACCCTTTGTGTCCTTGGTGGTGAGAAACGAATTGAGGTGGTACCGCGACACGCCTGTCGTCCTCATGCTGGACAAGGTGTGTTTTTGTTTAAGAAAAATATGTGCACAGATAAATAAGTAGACATTTCTCTTTTTGTGTACCTGTGTACTTATCTACTTGCATTCCTCCGAAGGAGTCAAAATGGAATCAATGACATTTCTTGAACTCACTGACCAAATGATGCATTTGTACACGGACGGCAAATTTGCTGATGCTCTTCAGCTCGTGGAGCAAAATGCGGATCGTTTTCCGGAACAATCGGCGCGCACAATCTTTTGGAAGATGTGCCTCTTAAGCCTGTGTAACCGCCCGGACGAGGTCCTATCCATTTTTCGACAGGGATTGGATTCGGGACTCTGGTGGGCAGAGAGTCAGTTTCTGGATCAGGATCTGAATGCGGTGCGCGATCTGCCGGAGTTCAAACGGCTCATGGCGATTTCGCAGGAAGCGTATGAAGAGGCGCGCAGGCACATTAAACGAGACCAGACCGTTCTCGTGCCTGAGCCGCCGGCTTCCGGCAAATATCCTTTATTGATTGCGTTGCATGGACGCAATGGAAACAAAGACTCAAATCTTGAGTATTGGGAAGTTGCGCGTCAGAGGGGCTGGCTCGTCCTTTCACCCTTATCCACCCAGCCGCTTTTCCTGGACTCCCACTGCTGGGATGATCCTGCCGAGGGCGTTGCAGATCTACTTTTCTACTATGGGCAAGTTTCACAAAAATACAAGATCGATCCGCAACGGGTAGTCATTGCCGGCTTTTCGCAGGGAGGCGGCATGGCAATTTACGCTGCATTGAAGGGAAACCTTGCCCCACGCGGCTTTATTGGGGTCGGTACCTGGTGGGCAGATGCCAACGAATTGGATTGTGAACGCAAGGATGTCCGCGGATACTTTGTCGTTGGTGAAAAAGATCATACCCTCGAGCGGGTTCGTGAAATTCAGGCTAGCCTGCGAAAAAATAATATTCCGTTGGGCGAAGAAGTCCACGCAGATCTCGGGCATGCGTTTCCTGCTGATTTCGAACGATCATTCGATAAAGCTATCGACTTTATTTTCATGGAGAAAGAATGACCAAACACGAATTACCGAAGACCTATGACTTCAAATCCACCGAGCCGCGCATCTACGAGATGTGGCAGTCCGGCGGCTTCTTCAAACCCTCGAACGACCCGAATCAACCGGGTTTCGACCCGAGCGTAAAACCGTTCGTGATCTCCATCCCGCCGCCGAATGTGACGGGCGAATTGCACCTCGGTCATGCCATGTTCGTCAGCATGGAAGACCTGATGATCCGCTATCACCGCATGAAGGGAATTCCCACGTTGTGGGTGCCGGGCACCGATCACGCCGGGATCGCCACGCAGCTCATGGTGGAGCGTGACCTGCTCAAAACCGAGGAAGTGACGCGCGAAGAACTTGGGCGTGAAGAGTTCATCAAACGTACCTGGGATTGGAAGAAGAAATACGGCAGCATGATCACGAATCAGATCCGGCGGCTCGGCGCCTCGTGCGACTGGGACCGGGAACGCTTCACCCTGGACCCGGGCCTGAGCCGGGCAGTCCGAGAGGCGTTCGTGCATCTCTACGAAAAGGGACTCATCTACCGCGGCCCGCGTTTGATCAACTGGTCGCCAGGGTTGAAGACCGCCGTCTCCGACCTGGAAGTAGAGTACAGCGAGGAAGAAGCGACACTGTATTATTTCAAATATATGTTGGCAGGTTCCGATGAGTTTATCCCGGTGGCAACCATCCGCCCTGAGACCATCCTCGGTGATACGGCCGTGGCCGTGCATCCCGAGGATAAGCGCTACCAAAAATACATTGGCATGAAAGTGATCGTGCCCATGCTGGGACGCGAA
>DASTJG010000205.1:0-2123 GCA_035716785.1 Anaerolineales bacterium | reverse complement strand
GGGACTCTCCAAGTCCTTTGTCGATGCGGGGTATGAAACTGTTTTTGGTGATCTGATGTTTGCCCTGGGTGTTCCGATCCCCATCCGGTCCATTGGAGGTTTGCGTACGCTGGCCACCCTGCTCATCCCGATCGTGACGCGTTTCTTCCCATTCGAATGGATTTACCCGACAGGGGAGAAGCAGGAAATTCGCGAACCCAAATACGTCAAATGGTACGAGTGGGCAACAGTTGTGACAGGTGATTGTCATTACATCAAAAAACACATGCCTGATAATATGCAGGGCAAGGTCATTGTCACGAACACTACCACCTCTGAGGATGTGGAATTGTTCAGGAAATGCGGCGTGAAATACCTCGTCACCACCACACCGGTTCTGGAGGGACGTTCCTTCGGCACGAACATGATGGAAGCTGCCCTGGTGGCGGTCTCAGGCAAGGGCCGCCCGCTGACCTGGCCCGAACTGACCGAGTTGCTTGATAAGCTTGGCTTCGAGCCACAATTGCAGGAACTGAATTGAGTAAGCAGGTACGCAAGTAAATAGGTAGACCTGTATACCTGTCCGCTAAACACAAGGAGAATCTATGGACGCAATCGTAACCGCTGGTGGAATCCCGCGACCTGAAGACCCGCTTTATACCTATTCTCATGGCGATTCCAAAGCTCTCATTGACGTTGCTGGTAAACCCATGATCCAGTGGGTGCTGGACGCGCTGGGAGATGCAAAAAAAGTGGACAATGTGATCATCGTTGGACTCTCGCCCAAGAGTGGCGTCACGTGCAAAAAGCCAACATACTATATTTCGAACCAGGGACGTATGCTCGCGAACATCGTATCAGGGGTAGAGAAGGTGCTGGAACTGAACAAGAAGAGCCAGTATGTGCTGCTTGTTTCCTCCGACATCCCGACGTTGAAATCTGAAATGGTGGATTGGCTGGTCGATATCTGTATGGAAACGAAGGATGAGTTGTACTATGGCATTTGTCCCCGGGAGGTGATGGAGAAACGCTTCCCCAATTCAAAACGCACGTACACAAAATTAAAGGATATTGAACTGTGCGGCGCGGATATTAACGTGATCCATGTGCGGATGGCGACGGAGCCGGACCACATGAAATTGTGGGAAGCGCTGATCGGCTCCCGCAAGAATGCGCTCAGGCAGGTAAGCATGGTCGGGTGGGACACCGCCTTCCAATTGCTGACACGCAGCATCACGCTTGACGATCTGGTTGAAAAAGCATGCAGGCGAATTGGCGTCAAAGGCCGCGTGATCGTCTGGGATCAGGCTGAACCCTGCATGGATGTGGACAAACCTCATCAACTGGAATTGTTGCGCGAAGACCTGGCCAAACAACAGCGCAAGTCTGCTCCCAGGGCAAGAAGCGCGGTAAAGAAAACGACGACGACCAGAAAACCCGCAAAATCCAAGCCCGTGACGAAGCCCGTCAAAAAAGGATCGCGCGGAACGAAAAAGGTCTCGACAGTGGCTGCACGAACGAAGCTCAAGGCAGGGAAATGAATTTGAATTCCATACTTGAACTCGATGTGCGTCTCTCCAGTCAAATGCGCGTGGCCGAAAAGCCAGGCGCATTGCGCGCTATTGCAGTCCTCTTCGCCCATTCAGGTGACTCATGGTTCTGGGCGATCGGTCTGTTCATCCTCTGGCTTCGCGGGGACTCGTTCTGGAAGGAATGGGCTGTTGTCCAGTTTGCGAGCATCAGCCTGCTGGCGGCAATGGTGCTGGCGATCAAATTCAGTGTGAGGCGCAGGCGCCCGGAGGGGGAATGGGGCAGGATCTATCGTTTTACCGATCCGCATTCCTTTCCTTCCGGCCATGCGGCACGCGCCTTTCTGATTGCGACCATCGCCGCGGGATTGGGTCCCGCCTGGCTGGCAATTACCCTGTGGATCTGGGCGCCGCTGGTGGCACTGGCGCGGGTCGCGATGGGAGTACACTATCTGTCGGATGTTGTCGCCGGGACTTTATTTGGCATTATCGTCGCTTTGATCGGTTTGCAGGTCTATATGCCATTGTTCAATTTATTCGGTTTCACCTTGTGGTAAAAATTTCAGGCTAAATACAATCCCCGTGAATGAACTTCACGGGGATTCCTGTTTTACT
>DASTJG010000204.1:0-5169 GCA_035716785.1 Anaerolineales bacterium | reverse complement strand
ATTCCTATCTCGACCGCATGCAGCCGCAATATGCAGCGTTCGTGGGGACAATCACACAGGGTGACCTTCCAACCGAAGGCATGGCTTCCCTGTACGTGGAAGTTGCGCCGGGCAACGAAGTCTTTCGCCTGGTGGACATTGCGGTCAAATCGACGGAAGCCAAACCGGGCGCGCAGATCGTCGAGCGCGAGTTTGGCATGTTCGAAGTCCATTCCCGTTCGCAATCTGAAGTGCTCGAGGCAGGACGGATCGTGCTGGAGAGACTGGGCTTGAAGCCTGAAGAAAGGATCAAACCTTTCATCGCTTCGGTGCAAATCATTACCAATGTGGATCCGTATCAGTCACAATTGTTGAATCGCTTTCGCCGCGGCTCGATGCTGGTTCCGGGTGAGACGATGCTGGTGCTGGAATGTGCGCCGGCTGCCTATATCAATTATGCAGTCAATGAAGCTGAGAAGGGCGCGAACATCAAGATCCTGCATGTTTCATCCGTGGGACGTTTTGGACGCATGTGGCTCTCCGGTTCGGAAGCCGAGATCCTGACGGCGCGCAACGCGGCGGTCAAGGCATTGGAAGAACTCGAGGGCAGACCGGAGAAATAAATCCTGGCATTGCGGATGAGATTGCTTCGTCGCCGTGGTCTCGATACAGCCTCGAAGAGCACTTGGCTTACTCGACCATCGACTCCTCGCAATGACGGAATCGTTTAGGATACGCCTATGACAAAGATCTTTTATACTGAACGTGATATTGACGATCTGAAGGCGCGCGGGGTTGATAGTATCGATCTCAACGATAATGTTGTGCTGACTGACCTGGCCGTCGAGCGCGCCATGAAGCATGGGATCAGGATCCACCGCCAGGAGCAGTCCGCGCTGCAAGCGACATTCAGCCCTTCGGTCAATGCGGCCTATCCGAGAGAAGCAGCGCGTGAGAACGCGGCGGATCTGGAGCTAAAGCAGAAGATCAAGTCGGCGGTGTTGGCGCGTGTGAACGGTCAGGTCAATGAAGCCTTACTGGATGCCGTTATTACACGCGTCCTGGCAAGGATGAAGTAACCTGCTTTTGCAGGTGGGGTATCGAAATTGAACATCGCCACAAATCCCTCTTTTTTTCGTTATATTTATCGTATGGAATTATCGGCAGCGATCCATTTATTAGGTGACATACTTGGGGAAGTGATCAGTGAACTCGAATCGCCGGAATTGTTCGCGATCGAGGAGCGCATCCGCGCGGCTGCGAAGGACCGTCGGGCAGGGAAGCTCGAAGCGGTGAAGCAACTCGAGGCGGAGGTCGAGGCGCTGGACGTTCAGTCTGCCTGGGCGGTTTCATCTGCCTTCACTACATATTTCGACCTGGTCAATCTTGCAGAGGAATATCAGCGCATCCAGCAATTGCGCGGGCGCGAGAGCATGCTTTACCCTGAACCGATCAATGAGTCGGTGGGGGATGCGATTGCTGCACTGAAAAAAGAGGGTGTGACCAGCGAGCAGATGCAGGCATTGCTCGATCAACTCTCCATCGAACTGGTGCTGACGGCGCACCCGACCGAAGCCCGGCGTCGTACGATCGTTGCAAAGATCCAGCGGATCGCATATTTACTGGACCAGATCTCAAGCGAGCGCCTGACCCCGCGCGAGCGGGAGAAGACCCGTGCGGCCATCCATGCCGAGATTGTCAGTTTGTGGCTTACGGATCGCGATCGTACCACCCAGCCTGCCGTCACGGATGAAGTGCGCACCGGATTGTATTTTGTGGATAATGTTTTTTGGGATGCGCTGCCGCATCTTTATGAAGATCTCCAATATGCGCTCGCGACCTATTATCCCAATGTGAAGCCACCTGTGGACTGGCTTCGTCTTGCCTCCTGGATGGGCGGCGACCGCGATGGCAATCCGAACGTGACGCATGTTGTTACCGCGGAGACATTGCGTCTTCATCGTGGTCTGGCTGTGGAAAAGTTCCGCAGCACATTGCATGAGTTGTCGCGTCGTCTCAGCATGAGTGAACAGCGCTTCCCGCCTTCTCCCGAGCTTGCCGAATGGATCGAGGCGCGGCGTCCGCTGCCTGAACATGTTGCCTATCTGGAAGAGCGTTATCCCACCGAGCCTTATCGCCTGGTGCTTTCCCTGCTTGCCAATGATCTAGCGGAAGCTTCGCGCGATGACATGACCGCGCATTTACTGGAGCGCACACCCCACCGAGCACGGATCACAATTCGAGAATTGCTCGAACCACTGGATATGATCGCTTCCAGCCTGCCTGTTGTGCTTGCGCAGGATGAAGTTCAGAAAACCTGCCAGCAGCTGAAGATCTTCGGCTTGCAGATGATGCGGCTGGACCTGCGCGAGGATTCAAGCCGTTTGAATGGCGCATTGACCGAGACATTACGTGCTCTCAATGTTACTTTCGATTTTGCCGAAACCGCTCCGGAGGAGCGCCTCACACTCCTGACCCGGCTGCTCACCTCCGATCTGCCCGATCTTTCGGCACATCCCGGTATCACGGCGCCGACCGCAGAAACCTGGGCATTGTTCCAGTTGATCAGGCGCGTACGTGATGTGTATGGAGCAGAACTGCTGGGACCCTTTGTGATTTCCATGTGTCAATCGGCTGCCGATGTTTTGAGTGTCCTTTTGCTGGCACGCTGGATGGGTTGTGATAAAGGATTGCAGATCGTCCCGCTTTTCGAAACCATCGAAGATCTGCAGGAGGCGCCGGCTATTTTTGAGCGCCTGCTTTCGTTGCACGTTTATCGCGAGCATCTTGCGACGTGCAACAATGCTCAAATGATCATGATCGGGTATTCCGATAGCAATAAGGATGGGGGCTATGTGATGTCGAATTGGGCGCTGTACCAGGGGCAGGAAAGCATCACCAGGGTAGCCAAGAAGCATGGAATCGCATTGACCATCTTTCACGGTCGCGGCGGGACGATCGCCCGCGGCGGGGGACCTGCTAATCGGGGAATTCGGGCCCAGCCGCCCGGCAGCATCAATGGCCGTTTTCGCCTGACAGAGCAGGGAGAGGTCATTGCCGTTCGGTATTCCAACCTGGAGCTGGCACATCGTCACCTGGAGCAGATCGTCCACGCGGTGCTGCTGGCTTCTTCACCTGCTCCAAAAGTGACCGCGATCCCCCATGAATGGCGTACTGCCATGGATCAAATGGCCGAGACGGGACACAAGGTCTATCGCGGGCTGGTTTACGATAACCCGCGCTTTATCGAGTTTTGGCAAATGGCAACTCCACTCGATGAGATCAAGCGTTTGCACATTGGTTCGCGTCCTGCCGTACGCGGCAAAAGCAGCGAGGTCACGAAGATCCGCGCCATCCCTTGGGTCTTCTCCTGGATGCAAAGCCGCTTCAACCTGCCCGGATGGTTTGGCTTGGGCTCGGCGCTCGCCTCCATCGAAGACGACGTACTCCTCAAGGAAATGTATCGAGGCTGGCCATTTTTCAAGATCATGTTGGATAATGCGGAAATGTCTTTGCTCAAGGCAGATATGGGAATTGCCTCCCTCTACGTTGACCTGGTCCCTGATAAGAAGCTGGGACGCGAGATGTTCAGTACCATTCGAGCTGAATATGACCGGACGCGCGAGATTGTACTGGCGATCAGTGGTCATAAGAACCTGCTGGACGAGGAACCCGTCACGCAGACCGCGGTCCAGCTGCGTAATCCGTATATCGATCCGTTGAACTATATTCAGGTGGAGATGTTGCGCCGCATCCGCAGCTTACCGAACCAGGAGGGTGAAGAGGCGCAGGCTCTGCGCGAAGTGATCAGTGTGACGATCAACGGTATTGCGGCGGGGTTGAGAAATACCGGGTAAATCTGGCGACATAGCTAAAAATACTGACCGTCAATAGGGAAAGATCGCTCCCAGCGCCTTCCATAATCCCACTATACCGGCGATCGTCATTCCCAATCCGGTGCCTACTTCAAAAAGCCTATAGGAATTGTTTCGCAGGCTCAATATCTGTCCAAGGATATCTTTTGGGGAAACTGATAAAAGAGTTTGCATGTTGTAGATCAAAAGCCCAATTCCCAAAAGCAGGATTGCCACGCTTATAAAAAGTAGTAGCGGGCTTTGACTTCGGTACTCGGATATTTTGTGCTTGTGCTGTGCCTCAACCAGGATGACCAATCGTTCCGCATCCTGCCAACGGAAGCCGCCCTTCCTGTAAACTTTTTTGACAACGTCTTTACGACTGGAACACTTGCTCAGTTCCCTGACGATGAAAGTGGTGAGATCCTGATTCATTGCAGTGACGCTCCTCAATGACTTTGAGGCACGGGATTATAAATCAGAGTTAATGACATCGACTTTGGAAGTACATTACAAAAATGGTCATCGTCTCATGTCATTCATTTTGCCCCGCACGCCACATATTCTTTTTTCACGAAGCGTGCGGGGTTTGTGACCATCGTCATGGTCTTTTATGACATTTGTTCTCCAAATGAGCAGATTCTTATACTCTCCTAACCCAAACCTAAAAAATTCTAGATAGTCTGACGTAAGATTTCTTGATATAGTGACACAAACCATAAAGTGCGACAACCTCCAATGCATATACTTTCCCTTGGACTCAATCACATAACGGCACCTGTTCATCTCCGCGAACGACTCGCCTTTAGTGAGGAACAGATCCGGACTTCGCTTTCGCGCTTGTCTTGTGGAAATATTCCCTCAGCACTGACAGAATTAATCGTTCTTTCCACTTGCAATCGAATCGAAATTTATGCTGCCTCCAATCAACAGGCATTTGCCGAATTGGAGGCGTTTTTGTCGGATACGCACGGGGTATCCGCGGAGGAATTTCGTTCCTATTCGTATCGTTTTGAAGATTTGGAGGCGGTTCGTCATTTATTCGATGTGGCGGCAGGGCTAGATTCCCTTGTCATCGGCGAGCCGCAGATCCTGGGTCAGATCACGCGGTCCCTTGAGCTGGCTCGCGGCCAAAGCGCGGCGGGTCCTACATTGAATCGTCTCTTCCAATCTGCGATCCATGCCGGGAAGCGCGCCCGTACGGAGACCGCCATCAGCCGCAACCCTGCCTCCGTGTCGTCGTTGGCAGCTTCGATAGCGGAAAAGACTCTCGGCCATATCAAAACTGCCAGCGTGGCAGTGCTGGGAGCCGGCGAAACCGCGGAATTGACTGTCG
>DASTJG010000203.1:0-2474 GCA_035716785.1 Anaerolineales bacterium | reverse complement strand
CTTCCTCGAGCGCCTGATGGCGGTGAACGTTTCCCTGGTGTTGTTCAACCTGATCCCGGCCTTCCCAATGGACGGTGGGCGCGTGCTGCGGGCCTTGCTCGCCATGCGCATGGATTACGTCCGCGCCACGCAGGTTGCCGCCAATATCGGACAGGGAATGGCTTTCCTCTTCGGTTTGGTCGGCTTGTTTGGCAATCCCTTCCTGCTCTTCATCGCCTTCTTCGTGTGGATCGGTGCCTCGCAGGAAGCCAGCATGGTACAGATGAAAAATTCCATCAGTGGAATTCCGGTTACAAACGCCATGCAGACCAAGTTCGAAACCCTGTCGTCATCTGATCGCCTGGATCGGGTCGTGAAGCTCATCCTTGCCGGTTCACAGCAGGATTTCCCGGTGGTGGAGAACGGCCAGTTTATTGGTGTGTTGACGCGGGATGATTTCATCAAGGCTCTTTCCGAGCATGGACAAAACACGCCGGTGATTGACGTGATCAAGCGCAATATACCCAGCGTCGACTCGCATGAAATGGTCGAGACCGCGCTGATGCGCCTGCAGGAATCTGGTGCAAAGACGTTACCCGTGATGCACGGTGGGCTTTTCGTCGGGCTGGTCACATCTGAGAACATCACCGAATTCCTTATGATCCGCTCGGCGTTGAGTACAGCCAGCCGGGTCCCACAGCCCTTTTGATAAGAGAATTCTTATCCGACCGCCTGGACGTTTAAAATCACCTTATAATCCGCACACCTCCGATGGGGAGTAGCCGCCCACTTTGGGATGTGCAGCCGTCAATACGTGGCGCGAGGCGCCACCGGTTGCTCAGCGAAAGGCAAGACCATCGTCAATTCACTTTGGCGATGGTCTTTTTATTTTATCGATGGAAGGAAGAAAATATGCTCGATACTTTCGAACAAACAATTCTCTCTGCTTTACAGGTGATCTTCGACAAATTTGGCTGGTTCGGGGTATTCGGATTGATGATCTTTGAAAATGCCACCGGGATTACACCCAGCGAGATCATCCTGGCCTTCGCAGGCTGGATGTTGATCGAGCGCCATGGCATTCCTGTCTCTTTTATTCCGCTTGCGGGTCTGTATGCCGGCCTGGGGAGCACGATCGGCGCGTCCATTCCCTACTGGGTAGCACGAATAGGAGGCCGACCACTTGTGGATCGATTTGCGAAGCTTTTTCGCATCCATCTCGACTATATCGAAAAAATCGAGAGCCAGTGCAGAAAGTGGGGCGCGGGGATCGTCATGGTCGGGCGTGTCATCCCCGGCGTGCGGACTCTGGTCAGCATACCGGCTGGGCTTGTGCGCATTCCCTTCCCTAAATTTTTCCTCGCTACCTTTGTTGGAGCATACATTTGGTGTACACTTCTCATCGGTGCGGGCTATGTTCTCGGACACGAATGGCGCTTGATCAGCGATTACATCAAGACCCATTTGCCGCTCGTGTTCATCGTTGGAATTCTGCTTATCCTCGCATATCTCGCTTATCACTACCGCGCCTCGCTTCCAATTCCCTGGTGGACACGCCAGGGCAACAAAGAATTGGACTGATGTATGACTACAGTGCCTGTTCCAAAATGGCAGTCAATTCCCTTTCATCCAGCGCAATTGGATTTCCCTTGAAGCTACTCGCCTTGCGTGTCTTCTGCACCGCTTCTGGAAAATCCTCCGGTCCCATTCCATACGTGGAAAGCCGGGGGATTTTTAAATCATCTACAAGTTGACTCGTCCACCTGGCACCGTCGAGCGCGGTTGCATTTCTCTCGCCGGTCAGGATCTGGGCGATCTCCTCGTAGCGGGCAAGTGACGGATGTTCGGGCTGGCGTGCTTCAAGTGCTTTGATGTTTGCTTCTATCACCAGCGGCAGGAAGCGCGCGCAAAGGACACCATGCGGCGCGTGCAGCATCCCGCCCAGCGGACCGGCGAATCCATGCGCGGCTCCCAGCCCGGCATTTGCCAGAGCGAGTCCCCCGAAGAGGCTTGCCAGTGACATTCTCTGGCGCGCTTCTTTGTCCCCGCCATTTTCGCAGGCGCGTCTCAACGACCGCGCTGCGTGAACCATCCCATCCCGGCAAAGCGCGTCGGTCATTGGGTTCGCCTTGATCGAAACGAACGGCTCGATCAGCTGGGTCAGCGCATCCAGACCCGAGCTTGCGGTGATTTCGGGCGGCAGGTTATACGTCAGTTCCGGGTCCACGAGCGCCAGGCGCGGCAGCATCAACGGGCTGCGCAGGCTGACTTTGACGTTCTGCTCCGGCGATTCGAGCACGGCGTTGCGTGTCACTTCTGCTCCGGTTCCGGCGGTAGTTGGAATCGCAATGTACGGCAGCGGCGCATGGACCAAAGGCTGTCCTTTGCCGATCACTTCCAGGTAATCGAACACGTCGCCAGGATTGGCGACCAGCGCGGCGATTGCCTTACCTGTATCCAGAATGCTTCCACCGCCCAGACCGACCACCATGTCG
>DASTJG010000202.1:0-5006 GCA_035716785.1 Anaerolineales bacterium | reverse complement strand
CCGCAGCGCGGCGGCCAGGCGCTTCACTTCGCGCTGCAGGATCTTTTTCTCATCATCCGCCAGCGCTTGAAAGGGTCGGTTCATCAGATTATCGATGCTCTCGGAAGGCGGCTGCTCGCTCAAATTCTCAGCAATGCGTTCGCCGGCAAACTGTTTGATCTGCTGTTCGATCCCCTGCATGTTCTGCTGGATCTGTTCACGGATCTGGTCGATGCGCTCCTTGCTCATGCCCATTTGCTGGAGTTGCTCCATCAACTCGCGCAGCGCCTCCCGGACTTCCGGGAATGCCAGGGCGCGCATCATCCGTTGTGCCATCCATTCCTGGTGGCGGAGATCATCGGCCTGATTCAATCCTACCATTTTCGCCAGCGCTTCCAGTTCCTGGCGGGAGAGCTGCTCGCCGTTCATCAGACGCTCCATCCGCTGGCGGAGACTTTGCGCGAACTGGCGTAGCGCATCCGCGAATTGTTGTGCTTCTTCCGGGGTCATGTCGTCCGTGGGATTGCCGCCCATCGTTGGCGGCTGCCCGTTTCCAAAGAAGAGTGGGAATAGTTTATCGAAAACAGGGAGGTCGCGTACATCCTTGATCAGGGTGGAGCGCAGCGACAGACGAAAGTGTTCACGGTGTTGTATCCCCATCAGATCCACGGCGGAGAACGCCTCCGCGCTTTCAGCCAGTGACACGCGTACCCCACTGGCACGCAACGCGGCAATTAACTGTAAAATGCGGGATTCCATAATTTACTCCAAGAGGCAGGGTCATCCTGCCGTGAGCGAGACGCTTCGCAGCCTCGCCCCTACCGGTAATCAATTTCCAGAGAACCTTCCAAACTCATCGGGCTTGCCTCTCCCGGGCCCTGGTGGAGGGGCAATGAACTGGCGCTTGGCTTTCTGCAGGTCCGCCTCATGCTTGACCAGGACAGACAGCGTATCTTCCAGAGTCTGTTTATCGAGGCTCTTGGCATTGAGCGCGACCAGCGCGTTCGCCCAGTCCAGCGTCTCACTGATGGAGGGGGATTTGCGCATTTCAGTCGTGCGTAGCTTCTGGACGAATTCGACAGCCTGTTGAGCAAGCTTCGGGCTCAGATTCGGGACTTTGAGGCGCACAACCGCAAGCTCTTCCTGCAGTGTTGGGTAATCAATAAAGAGATATAGACAGCGCCGCTTCAACGCTTCGGACAGCTCACGTGTATTGTTGGATGTGAGCACCACGAAAGGTCGATGCTTGGCGGTCAATGTCCCCAGTTCAGGCACGGATACCTGGAAATCGCTCAGCACTTCGAGCAGGAAGGCTTCGAATTCTGCATCCGCCCGGTCGATTTCATCGATCAACAGAACTGTGGGCTGATCGCATAAAATGGCTTTTAAAAGCGGCCGCTGCAGCAGGAAACGGCTTGAGAAGAAAACATCTTCCTCTTTCGCCAATTTGTCAGCGGCTTCCGCTAATGTCTCTGCCTTTCCAAGGGCGTCATTTAATTTGTCGCGCAGTAATTGTGTATAAAGCAGTTGCTTGGAATATTCCCATTCGTATAATGCCTTGGACTCATCCAGCCCTTCATAACACTGCAGGCGGATCAACTCGCGTCCGGTTGCGCCCGCTATGGCTTTTGAGAGCTCTGTCTTGCCGACCCCCGCGGGACCCTCGCATAGAAGCGGCTTGCCCAGCTTCTGCGCAAGAAAGACGATTGTCGCGATTTCGTCAGATGCAATATATTTTTGTTCGTTGAGGGAAGCTTTGACTTTGCCGGTCGATTCAAAAGGATTATTCATTTATCACCTGTAACTCATCACCTATAACTTGAAGAATAGTATACCTCTTTTGGACACCCGATACAATTAACATGGAATGAGAGTGTTACATCTTAATTCCTAGACGACGATATACGGTAAGATTTGTACCTAGTTCAGCTTGCATGGTGAACTTTTTTGTAATTGTCTGACATGCTGCTTTGCCAAGTTTGGCGCGTATACTTTCGTCGACTAATAGTTCATTGATCGTTTCTGCCAATTCATCAGCATCATTTGTGCGGACAAATCTCCCGTTTTCACAATCAGATACTGCATCGAGAATGCCGCCAACGGGAGTTGCGATCACAGCTTTTTCGCAGGCCATTGCTTCCAGCAGGGCATTAGGCAATCCGTCGCGCAGGGAGGGATGAATGAAGATATCCATCAATGAATAGTACACAGGTAAATCGTTCTGAGAAACAAAACCTGTGAGCACAATCTTTGCGTCTGGATTGGAAAGTTGGAACTCCTCGAAGATTTGTTTATCCTCACCCGCACGAACATCGCCAACGATCAGCAATGTCGCTGGTTCCTTTTTGTTGACCTGCGCGTAGGCACTCAGGAGGGGACGCAGTCCTTTTTTCTCTCTTAATTCGCCTGCGAACCCGATCACGCGCGCTGTTCCATTAATCAAACCTAACGATTCAACGAGCATGTTGTTGCGTGGAAGCGGCCGGAAATGTTCGGTGTCAATTCCATTGGGGATCACAGTGACTTCCGGCCTGGGGAGTAATGCCTTGACTTTGCGCGCCAATTCATTTGCATTCGTTGTGATGGCACTGGCATGCTCCAATGCATACAAAATGTGTGCGGCGCGCCCGGGATCAAAAATGGCGCGCTCGATGTCATTGCCGCGGGCAGAGACAATACTTGGGATGTCAAGATAATTCCCGGCATACGCCGCGACAAACCCTGCCTGCGTGAGGAAGTATGCATGTAAAACATCGAATGGTTCCCGTCTGTGTTCTTCCACGATCAGTTCAAACCAATCGACAAGGGTGTCGTCCACGCGTTTGCGCGCGCCGAAGCGCGTGATGTTGACGCCATTTGAGAGGAGGGTCCGCGTCTCAGCGGGGGGCAGGCTGAGAGTCGGCGCGAAGACGCGGACATCGTGTCCGGCAGAGGCAAACAGACGCGCGAGTCGCTCGGCTGAGATTGCCAGCCCGCCGATGTCCGGTGTATACTTTTCAGAAAGCAAGGCAATTTTCATGGTTTCATTATAAGGTGAACATGACTGAACAATGCGAAATGATCATTGGGTATCTGGTGCCACATCGTTGTGAAAATCCATCGTTAGGAACTTGTGTGAAATGTGGGCGTGGCTATTGTGACGAACATACAGATCAGACTTCGGAAGGGCGGGTGTGCCTCGCCTGCCAGCAGGGATTGGACCAGCCCATTGCCTTGCCCATCGCGGTTGGGACGTTCACCGCTGCCGAACTCGACTCCTTCCAGCGCGCCAGCATGCGGGATGACAATGACAGCGGGGACATGTTTTCTGATCTAAGTTAACTCCTCTGTCATTGCGAGCCGTCCGCTTTAGCGGCGGCGAAGCAATCTCACTTACTCGATGAGAGATTGCTTCGTCGGAAAGTGCACCCTCCTCGCAATGACGAATTAATATTAATACGGGCCAATCGTTTCCCAGATATTTTTATTCTGTTCGATAAAATCATCGCACCGCCTGCAGGCTGCCAATGCGGGCGGATGCATTTTTAAGCGGATCTGACGGTAGGCCGCTCCTTCCCAAATCTCTTTGAAGGTTTGCGTCTTGAGATTGCCTAGCGGAGGGATGCGCTCACGCGTCATACAACACACATAGACATTGCCGTTGAAGTCGATGAGACTGTGCGTCCACGGCGCGTAACAGGGATGCTGGTCGTAGTAGCCGAACGCATATCGTCCTGCGCGTCCCAGCCGGACCTCAGAGTCGGTCCGCCCAAAGGGGAAGGCTTCTTCATCTGAAACGATCAAGCCCAGGGCAAGCGCGCGTTCGGCGATCTTCGGCGCAATCTCGCTGTTGAAGAGCGCAATATCCTTCTTTCGCATGGACAGGATCTCGCCGCAATGATCGTCCACAGGGATGAGGTTGATCCCGTCCGCGCCGAGTTCACGAGCCAGGTCGGGAAGGGTCTCCAG
Source organism: Anaerolineales bacterium (assembly GCA_035716785.1). Lineage (GTDB taxonomy): Bacteria > Chloroflexota > Anaerolineae > Anaerolineales > Villigracilaceae > Defluviilinea. Next base: position 1,079 of record DASTJG010000202.1, on the reverse strand, counting down.
CGACTGGTAGTTCGTGCGGCTTACCACCGTGTTTATGCGGATTGTCAGTTTGCCCTTGTGCTTGTAGCGTTTGAACAGCTCGACAGCTTTTGCTGTCGCTTTGAACGAGCCTTCCACTCCCCGGATCTTTTCGTGCATTTTGCGGATCGGTGAATCAATGGAAATATTCACGCCGCGCAAGCCACCTTCGACCAATCGCTTCGCCGTAGTTTTATCGATCAGCGTCCCATTGGTCGTCATCGTCACTTTGATGCCAAGCGCCGAGGCTTGTTCGATCATGTCCGGGACTTGCGGTCGAAGCATGGGTTCACCCCCGGAGATATGGATCTTCCTCGTGCCCAACTCTGCCAATTCGTTCAAAATTTCCTTGAAGCGTTCGGAGGAAATAGGCGACTCGCGCCTCTCACGCCAGTGATTGCACATTTCACATTTAAGATTGCACCCATAGAAGACTTTCAGCTTGACATAGAACGGCTTGAACGGCCGCGCCTGCAGGACAGCCTGGCGCAGTTCATCCTTTTGGGCTTGAATCTCTTCGGGGATGTCCATCGATCCTATGCTATCATTGGGGAGGAAATAAGTACACAGGTAAATAAGTAGGCCGGTAAACAGGTAGATTTCAGCAATTGTATCATCCAGAATTCCTCATTCATCATTTATCATTCTTGCTTCCTCATTTCTCCTTCCCTCATGCGTCTAAAAGCAGATCTGACCCTTCTCCTTGTCTCCATCATCTGGGGTTCGTCGTTTGTCGCGCAGCGCGTCGCGGGACAAATGGGAAGCGTGTACCTGTTCAACGGAGCGCGTTACTTGCTGGCGGCGATGGTCGTGCTGCCTTTCGTAGGGCGAGACGCTCTACGTATCTCGCCTTGCCCTCGCGCACAATATAAGTGGATGATCCTTGCGGGCATTCTGTTGTTCGTTGCCAGCGCGGTACAGCAACTAGGTGTGGTGTACACCATGGCAGGAAACGCAGGATTTATCACCAGCCTGTACGTGGTTTTGGTGCCTATTGTTTTGTTCATTATATGGCGTGAGAAAGTGCACTGGATTTCTATCGTCGCGGTGGTGCTGGCCGG
>DASTJG010000201.1:0-11973 GCA_035716785.1 Anaerolineales bacterium | reverse complement strand
AAGAGCAGGTACTTGAAACCGGCTTCGGTGGATTTCTCATCAGCCAGCATGAAACCAGAAAGCACGTAAAGCGGAATGGAGGTGGTCTCGATCGCCAGGTAGAGCATGACCAGATCCCCGGCGGAAGCCATCAGGTTCATGCCGATCAGCGAAGCGAGCAGCAGAAGATAAGCCTCACCGCGATGCCCTACTTTCTCATTATCCATGAGCAGTAACGCAGTCGCTGCGCCCGCGAACATGAAGAGCAGCTTGAAAAAGAATCCCAGCCAGTCAAAGCGGACCATGCCGCCGAGCGCCGCAGTCGGTTCGCCGGGTTGGCCGAAGAGAAAGCTGATGATCATCGCGAACAACAGACCGCCGGCCGTCAGCCAGCCTGCATTGCGGCGCTGTTCTTCCTTCCAGAACGGCTCCACCACCAACAGGATGATGCCGAGGATAAGGATGAGGATTTCCGGGAGGATCGATGCGAAATCTGTTGAAGTGAACATTATGCACCTCCCAGCAGGCGAAGGATATTCTCCACGCCCTTTTCGACCATTGGAACCATAAAGCTTGGGAATAGGCCAATGATGATCATAAACAGACAAAGGGTTACGATGGCAACCTTATCGAGGGCGGTCACGTCGCTCATGTGCCCTTCAAGTTTCTCGGGCATATCGCCGAAGAAAACCTGCCGGATGTTACGCATGATGTACGCCGCCGTGATCACAATGGAGATACTCGCAATGACTGCAACCAGCCAGCGGCTGCCCCACACGCCCATGAAGATCGGGAACTCCGCCACAAAGCCGGAGAAGCCAGGCATGCCCATGGAGACCAGACCGCCGATGATGAAACCAATCGTGGCAAATGGCATGATCTTGCTCATGCCGCCTAACTCAGGGATTTGACGAGTATGCGAGCGGTCGTAGATCATGCCGGTGATGGCAAAGAAGAGAGCTGTCATCACGCCATGCGAGAACATCTGCACGCCCGCGCCGGTGAGACCGGCACGATTGAGCGTGGAGAAACCGAGCATGACCAATCCCATGTGCGAGACGGAGGAGAAACCGATCATGTACTTCAGGTCTTTTTGTACAAAGGCGATGTACGCGCCGTAGACTACCGCGACCGCCGCGAAAAGCATGATGAGCCAGGACCAGGTCTGCGCGCCCTGTGGCAGCAACATGATGCCTACCCGCAGCGCGGCGAACGCGCCCAACTTCATCAATACACCCGCGTGGAACATGGAAACCGCGGTCGGCGCGGCGACGTGTCCGTCCGGCGACCAGTTGTGGAAAGGCCAGATACCACCCAGCACCGCAAAACCGAGAAAGACTGGCAGGAACCAGATGTTCTGGAATGTCTGTGAAAAGCCGGCGCTCTCCATGGTGCGCATGTCAAAACTGAGAATGCCGGTATTCTGATATTGCACCCAGTACATTGCCAGCACACCGACCAATGAAACGACCGAGCCAATGAACAGATAGAGAGTCAGTTTCATCGCGGCGTACTCACGAGTCTGGATCCAGCCCCAGATGACGATCAGCAGGTACATCGGGAAGACCGCGATCTCGTAGAAGAAGAACAGCATGAACAGGTCGAGTGAAACAAAGACTCCGAACACACCACTGGCGAGAATGAACAGGAAGGCAAAGAACTCGCGCGGGCGGTCCTGGATACCTGCCATCACATGCGGATGATCGTCGCCCCAGGAGATCAACACACCCGTGAACATGACGACACCGGTCAACAGCACCAGCGGCATACTCATACCATCCACGCCAAACTTAAGGGCAATGCCCAGGGCGGGGAGCCAGTTATAGGTTTCTGTGAACTGATATCCCTCGATTGTTTGATCGAAGTTGAAATATGTCCAGAAGGACAGGATCAGCGCAAAGGTCGCAGCGGCAAGGGCCACCCCGCGGGCTTCATTCTTCCGCTGGGCGGGCAGCAACAGGATGATCACTGCCGCAACCATCGGTGTGAACGTGATGACACTAAGGACAGGGAAATTCATCATCCACCTCTTAGAACAGCTTGACCACAGCGTTATTGATTACATTCAGGATCCATGCAGGCCAGATGCCGATCCATAAGATGAGTGCCATCAACGGAACCATGACCAGGATTTCGCGTGTGTTGATCTCGGTCAGCTTATGCTCCCCGTGCGCCCAATGCTCGTTCAAGGGACCATGCAGAACCTTCTTGATCCCTTTCAGGATGTAGGCACCCGTAAAGAGCAAACCGAGCATCGAGATCGCCGTATAAACGGGCAGGATGGGCCATGATCCCCGCACCACCAGGAACTCGGAGATAAAGCCATTGAGCCCGGGCAGCCCCAGCGATGCCATGCTGGTGAAGATCAGGATGCCGCCATAGACAGGCACGAGCGGGAACAAGCCGCCGAACTCTTCGAGATTACGCGTATGCGTCCGCTCATAGATCACGCCGACCAGGAAGAACATGCCTGCCGCCGAGAGTCCGTGATTGAACATCTGCAGGATCGCTCCGTTCAAGGCAATGGTCGCGTCGTTCGTCCCGGACGAAAGGCCGGCCGCGGCGATCCCAAGCACCACAAAGCCCATGTGATTCACGGACGAGTACGCGACGAGCCGCTTGAAATCTGTCTGGGCATAGGAGGCGAACGCACCGAAGACGATCGCCGCCACCGCCAGGACTGCCAGCGCGCCGGCGAAGATCTTCGCCTCCGCCGGGTACAGAGGCAGGATCAGGCGCAGGAAGCCATAGGCACCCAGCTTGAGCAGCACGCCCGCCAGGATCATCGAACCGGCTGTCGGCGCTTCGGTATGCGCGTCAGGGAGCCAGGTATGGAAAGGCCAGACCGGGACTTTGACCGCGAACGCGATCACGAATGCCCAGAACGCAACAGTTTTGACCGTGCTCGCAGGGATTCCTGCAATAGGCTCAGTATACGTTGACCAGTTATCCGTGATGAATTGCAGATCGTAGGTTTTGAACAAAACACCCAGCAACTGGATCGCGAGCAAAAGTCCAAGCGACCCACCCATGGTGTAGATCATGAACTTCATCGAGGCGTAGTTGCGGTTGGCGCTCCCCCACTGGTTGATGAGGAAGTACATCGGCACCAGACCAATTTCCCAGAAGACGAAGAAGATCAAAAGGTCACGTGCCATGAACACGCCGAGCATGCCCGTCTCGAGGAAGAGGAACAGCATCATGTAGGCTTTGACGCGATCATTGATGCTGAACGAAGCCAGGATGGCAAGCGGGGTCAGGAGCGTGGTCAACAGGACCATGCTGAGCGAGAGACCGTCCACCCCCAGGTGCAGCGTCGAGCCGATCGCTTCATACCAGATATAGGTTTGTTCAAACTGGAACGCAGGCTGTCCGGAGTCGGATTTGAAATTGACCCACGCGTACAGCGAAAGAGCGAACGGGATCAGGCTCGCCCCGAACGCAAACCAGCGGAAGAGTTTGTTTTCGCCGTTCGGCAGGAATAGGATGATCAGCGCCGCAAGCGTGGGGACGAACAGGATGAGCAAAAGAATGTGGTCGATGAGGTTCATCACTTGCTCCTTAAGCCAGCACGAAGTAGAGCGCGGCGCCGATGGCAATGAACACCACCAACGCCAGCATGAGATACTGCTGGATGCGTCCGGTTTGGATGACACGCAACTTGCCGCCGAACCAATATGTGACATCGGCCGAGCCGTCGCCGAAGAAACGATTGATGACGGGCAGGTCAAAGTAATTGCGGATGATGGAGCCTAGTTTGTCTGTGACCGGACCAAAGATGTGCAAAATGCCGTCGATCATGCCCTGGTCCATAAACTTGTAAACGACGTTCTCCGCAAACCAGTAGACAGGTTTGACGAAAGCACGATCGTAGATCTCATCAAAGTAATACTTGTTCTTCAGAACCGGGATCTGTAATCGATCTTCCGCAGGCGAACCAACATTGCGATAGACAAGCCAGCCGAGCGTCAAGCCGCCAAGCGCCACAAAGAGAGATGTGAGCAGGGGCCACCAGCTAAATTCCACGGCTTCGGGATGTTCAGCCAGAGTCCCGCCGACAAATTCGTGGAACCAGTTCGGGACGAGTCCGCCGAGGGCAGGGAAATGCTCAGGGATGCCGACCCAGCCATAGGTCACGGCGAAGAACGCCAGGATCACGAGCGGTGCAGTCATCGTCCAGGGAGTCTCCTGGGCGTGTTCCGCTTCCTTTGTGCGAGGCTCGCCGAGGAAAGTCAGGGTGATCTGGCGCATGGTGTAGAAGGCAGTCATGAATGCAGCGAAAGCAAGGGTAACAAAGACAACCATATGGCCGTTTGCAAATGCATCCGCAAAGATCTCATCCTTCGACCAGAAGCCCGCGGTCACGAGCGGGAACCCGGAGAGCGCAAAGCCGCCGATCAGGAAGGTCCAGAACGTGATCGGCATCTTCCTGCGCAAGCCGCCCATGTTGAACATGTCCTGCGGGTCGAAGCTGTGATTGCCGGTGTGTAGGACGCCATGCTCCATGCCGTGAATGACCGAACCGGAGCCAAGGAAGAGCAGTGCTTTGAAGAACGCATGCGTAATGAGATGGAACACCGCTGCAATGTACGCGCCGATCCCCAGCGCCGCGATCATAAAACCAAGCTGTGAGATCGTGGAGTACGCCAGCACGCGCTTGATGTCGTTCTGGGCTAACGCAATGGTCGCCGCGAAGATCGCCGTGAGTGCGCCGATGAACGCCACGACTGCCATCGTCTTTTCGTCGAGGCTGATGAGCGGGAACATGCGAATGACCATGTACACGCCCGCAGAAACCATCGTTGCCGCATGGATCATCGCGCTGACCGGGGTCGGGCCTTCCATTGCATCCGGCAGCCAGACGTGCAGCGGGAACTGCGCGCTCTTGCCGACGGTCCCGATGAAGAGCAGCAAGCCGATCAAACCTGCCGCCGAGAAGCCCAGCACGCCGCTTGGTACGGTTGCGAGCGTATGCAAAATCTCTTCGGTGAAAATCTCACGGAAGGAAAGGGTCCCGGTTGCCGAATAAAGATAAGCAATGCCAAGCAGCATGAAGACGTCGCCGATGCGGGTGGTGATGAAGGCCTTGACCGCTGCATCGCGCGCCGAGGGTTTGGCGTACCAGAAGCCGATCAGAAGATACGAGCACAGGCCCATGATCTCCCACCCGACGAAGAGCGTGAGCAGGTTATCGGAAAGCACCAGCACGAACATGCCGAAGGCAAACAAGCCGATGAAGGCAAAGAAGCGCGAATACATCGGCTCGACCGATGGCACCACGTGCTTGTGTCCATGTTCTTCTACGGTGGCGCCATGAGGCGGCAAACCTTTGTGATCGTGATCGCCTTTGGGCTGACCGAAGTTGTGATAGCCCACGCTGTAGAGGAAGATCATCAGCACGGTCCATGCCACGAAGAACAAGACCGCCGACGTGAGCGGATCCACCAGCACGCCGATCTTGAACATGGTGTCACCCGTTGGCAGCCAATTTACGGATGATTCAACCGGGTGCTCGCCAAAATGCTCTACACGGAAAGCATAGAAAACTGTCAAAAGCATGCTTGCCAAAAACGAGAGCAGGGCGGCGCCAACCGCCACACTGTGACTTAGCCACTTGCTGCGATTCGTAAACAGCACGATCACAGCAAATGCCAGAACGGGTGGAAGCGGGATCAACCACGCTAGCTGAGTTGCTAATGTTTCAGAGATCATAATTGTCCCTACCACTTCATCATGTTGATTTCGTCCGCCACAACCGTGTTGCGACGGCGATAGACCGAGATCACCAGCGCGAGACCGACAGCCACTTCCGCCGCCGCCACCGCGAAGACAATGATCGCGAACACCTGCCCGGACATCTGCGAGACGTCTCCGTATCTCCAGAAAGCAGCCAGGTTGATGTTGACAGAGTTAAGCATCAATTCGATGCCGAGCAAAATTGCAATCGCGTTCCGGCGGGAAAGAACGCCAAACAGACCAATGCTGAACAACGCGGCTGCAAAGATGAGATACCAGGAAAGTGGGACCATGTGTGCCTCTCCTATTTCCGAGAGTCCCCGGAACGGGGATTGAACGCGACGTAGACCGCGCCCACCAGCGCCGCCACCAAAAGGACGGAGGCGACTTCGAACGGCAGGACGTATGCATCCGGCGAGATCAGCGCGTTCCCCAGTTCGGAGATCGCGTCGAACCCGGCTGGGATTTCGGATGCCGTAGTCGATAAGCCACTCCAGCCCTGAAGCAGGAAGAACAATCCTGCAAAGACCAGCACCGAGAGCAACGCGCCGAACCACCAGTTGGCGTTCATTTGCGGACCCTGGTCGCGCATGTCCTTGCGGGTGAGCATCACCGCAAAGATGAACAGGATGGCGATCGCGCCGATGTACACCACCACTTGAACGACCGCCAGGAAAGCTGCGTTCAAGAGGGTATATGTCACTGCGACGCCGAAGAGAGCAGATACTAGCCACAACGCGGCATGGACAAGGTTACGCGAGATCACGACCATGAAGCCGGAACCCAGCGTAAAGAGAGCAACTAAGATGAAAATGATTTGTTCGCCGGTCATTATGATTTGCTCCAATTAATGCTGAGCCGCTTCTGCTACAGCTTTTGGTCCTTCCACCTTTTCACGTTCCCTGCGGCTGGCGGAGCGTGCCACTTCCAGCGCGATCCAGCCGAGAGCGACATTCGACAGGAACATGCCTGTTGCATAGACCCAGGGTGAAGTCCCCTGGAGAAGCGCGTTCATCAACGCCGTGACCATCAAAAGAACGAAAGCCAGCGGCGTGAGGAATTTCCAATTGAAAGCCAGCATGTGGTCGATACGGATGCGCAGCAGGGTATATTTGATCCACATGATGATCCAATAGCCGATCATTGCCTTGAATACGATCACAGCAATTGCCAGGAATGCACTGACTTGCTCGAGTCCAAAGAAGCGATACCCGCCGAAGAACAGGATCCCCCAGAACCCGCCAAACGTAAAGGCATGCAAAAGTTCGCCGGCGTAGAACATGCCAAACTTCATCCCGGAATATTCCGTGTTGTACCCCGCCACCAGCTCGGACTCGCCTTCCGACAGATCGAAGGGCGCGCGTCCCAGCTCCGCGATCGCCGCGATCAGGAAGATCAAGGCCGCGAGCGGAACAAGGAACACAAACCAGATATCCTGCGCTTCGATGATTGCATTAAATCCCATCGACTCCGCCAAAATGGTCGGGATCAGCAGCATGGTGAGCATGGGAACTTCGAACGAAACCATCACTGCCACCTGGCGGAACGCGCCGATCAGGGCGAACTTGTTGTTCGAGGACCAGCCCGCCATGATGATCGACAGCGTACCGATCGCGCCTGCAGCGATGATATACAGCGCGCCGATGTTCAAATCCACGCCGATGATCTTTGGAGCCAGTGGAACCACCGCCCACAAAATCAACACCGACATCATGGAAAGCAGGGGCGCAATGTTGTACACCACCTTGTCTGCTCCGGCAGGCGTGATGTCTTCCTTGATGATCAGCTTGATGATATCGGCGAATGGCTGGATCAACCCGAAGGGGCCCACCCGGTTCGGTCCAAGGCGGTCCTGGAAGCGCGCCACCACCTTGCGCTCGATCCAGACAAGGAGAATATCGAGCACCATCAGCACGCTGATCAGCAGCAGAACACCGAGGAAGCCGATCAATATTTGCGCGGCAATCTCAGGCATTCCCCAGCCTGTGAAGATACCCATTAACCAATCCGCAGCTATTTTGAGAGGATCGTTCCAAAAACTCATATGTTGCTCCTGCATGAGCGGAAGCAAGCTTCCGCACTCCAAAGGGTCAATACACAAATAAAAGGCTGAGTGGATGAGATGTATCCAATCAGCCTCTTTATTTCTTTAATGCATAGGGACTATGCCCACTCCAACATTCCCTTGCGCCAGGTATACACCAGGCCGGCAATCAGGATGAGGATAAAGATAATACCCTCTATTACGGCAAACAACCCGAGCTGACCCAGTTTCACAGCCCAGGGAAAAAGGAACACGGTTTCAACATCGAAAACCAGGAACACCAGCGCAAAGATGTAATACTGGGCCTTGAATTGCACCCAGCTTTCTCCGACAGTTTCGATGCCGCACTCATAGGTTGATTGTTTAATGGAGTTGGGCTTTTTCGGCCCCAGGATCCACGCAAAGCCAATCGCGCCGATCGGGATAATGAGCCCGACAATGAAGAATAATCCGATGTAAATCCACTGACTCATAGATTCTCCGTGGCAAATATATCTTTTACGGCAAACTTTGTAGTACAAGCGGCGGAATTGTACCATGAAGGACAATCACTGGCATTGACCGCATGTCAATTTTTTGGGTGATTTTCGTCATATTTTCATTTTACGCGTTTTCCTCGTCCCTTAAAAAGAAACCTGATAATATCTTCCAGGAAGGGAAAACCGATGACTGTTCCCACGATTGAACCGAGAACACCTGTCGTGCGCGCAAACTGCCCGGAGAGACCCAGGAAATTCACCGCCTCGATCTCGACCAGTTGAGCGGATACGGTTTTCCGGCTTTCTTCGCCGCTCGCTTTATCCACAAACCGTAAGTAGAGCCAGATCGTTCCGCGATAGACGCCCACTTCCTGCGGGCGAATGCTCCAGAAAAATGTAACCGGACTTCCCTGTGCCATCGGCGCACTGACCAATTCCGCGGGACGTACTTCCACTCCGGCGATATCGAAGCGCGCCTCGGCAACTACATGATGGGTTTCATAAAGGTTTGGGATCTCGATCACTTCCCCGGTCACAACATTCCCGCCGATCTCGGCAGTCGGTGTGATGTTGCCCAGGTCGTCTACTTCGAGCGTCAGGCGGACCACATCGGAATCGCCCGCGCGAATTTCCGGAGGAAATTCCAGCGTCAGTCGGCGGCGTTCAGGCATTGCCGGTTGAGGGGAAAGCTCGGTCGGCTCAGGAGGTGCCGCGGTTGGTTGTACCACTTCTTCCACAGGCTCGGTGGGCAAAGCCGCGGTCAGTTCAACAAGAGGAGGCTCTGTCGCCTCAGAGGGTGCCTCGGTCGCTGCGGGCGCCTCGGTTGCTGCGGGTGCTTCTTCTACAGGTTCCGTTGCACTCGTTGCCGGAGTCGCGGCTGCAGGCGCGCCACATCCAACCAGAAGAATGACCCCCATGATGATAACGAAGATCAAGGCGCGGTTCATGGTTTTCACAGGATGGATGAAATGACAAACGAAGAGGGAGTTGGCAACTGCAGATCGGCGGGCGAAATCGGTTGAGTCCGGGTCTCGCGTCGTGCAGGCATGAGCCCCCAGATCAACAACGCACAGGAAAGGATGAAAATGATCATTCCAAGAACAATTCGTGGTCCTCTTTTCATTGATCGACTTCCTCCACTTCTGCATACCAGCGGACGCGCGTGCCAAGGATGTTGCGCATCTTCCATGCCACCGTCTTCGGCCGGGATTCCAAAACCGATCTGATCTTGCGGACACGCCCCAGGACAAGTTCGCGCTCTGCCTGACTTAATGCAAGATCTTCTGCGAGCAGCAGATCCTCTATGCGCTTGAGGTTGATGGATGTGGTTTTGTAAAGCCCCCAGTTTCGGGCACAGAGCCGGGCAATGCGGTCCAAACCAATTTTCCCCTGGCGCTCATCGCCGATGTCATTGTTGAGCAACAGCAAAACGATGTCGATAGCATCCTTGCGGTTCAGTTGGACGATCTGCGCCTTGGAAAGGAACAGCTCCGCCAAAGGAATGGTGGTGGGATGCATCTTCAAGCGGCCATTCAGAGGCAGTTTATGACACATCTCGAAATCACCCACCAGGATATCGATGCGATGGCCGGTCTGCTTGTTATAGTAAATTTGGCGCTGTGAGCCGTTCAGCAGGTTGAATTGTTTGTGAGGCGAATAGCCCATCTGCTGGAAAAAAGCTTCGAGCTTGCGCCAATCCCTTTTAGGGACCATGAAGTCCACATCAGGGGACTCGCGATGAAAGAGACGAGGGTTATTGCGACTATGTTCGTAAATAGCCATTCCCCCGAAAGCACGCAAGTGAATTCGATGTTGACGAGCCGCAACGATCAAGCGATTCATCTCAGAAACAAGTTCAGATACTATGTCCATAGAAGTCTTTATACCCCTCTCCCCACGCGAAGGGAAGAGGGGTATACGTTTCAAGTTCGTTATTCTACCGGAATTTCTGCATGGACCTTGTTGAGGTCGATGCCTTCCCGCTTGCGTGCAGCTTTGGCACCGAAATAGATGAGCCCGGCCAGCAGGTAATTCGCCAGCATGAAGATCACCGAATTGGTATTCGCCAGGCTAATCCCATACAGGCCTGCAGGGGCATAGTCCGGATTGAGCCAGGGATCGAAAAACCACTCTACGATCAGGAAAACCAGGAACCCGCCAAAGATCAGGCCTGCCACTGTAATGAGTGGAATGCCTAAAATTTTATATTTGGCAATGGGTGAAGCGTTGTAAAGATCAGGCTTCTTGTAAGGGAGAATGATCGCTGCAATAGTCGTGCCAAGATATGTCACAGCAATGACGAGAGTGGAGCAAAGCGTGAGCGCTTTAAAGCCGGACACATCAAAAGCAAACATGTACGCGATAATGATCGAAGGCACCAGCATGAGCAGCAATGCGTATACAGGTGTGCCGGTGCGTTGGTCCACCTCCGCGACTTTTTCCGGAAGAAGCCGGTCGAATGCGGCGGCAAAAATGACCCTGGTCGAAGAGAGGAACACCGTGCCACTCCAGCCGAACCACCACAGGCTCATCAACACCACGACCAGGATCTGTACAAAGCGATTCGTGGTGAGAAACGCTGCAAACAAAGTGGGATAGGGCCAGAACGGCATTGCCGGAGCCTGGTCTGTATACGCCCAGACGTAATTCCACCACGCCCCGTTGGCCTGCATGTAAAAATCAAAGCCAACGGCTTTATTGATGGCGAATAACAGGATGATACCCAGGACTGTTGTTACGCCAAGGGCCAATCCCATGCCTGCCACATTGCGCTTGAAATCCGTCGCGCCGCGCACTTCGCCGTAAAGGGTCGCACCCCAGTTGGGCCACAAATTGAAGAAGACCAGATAAGGCAATGTCAGGAAGATCAACCCGATCGAACCACCCATGAGCGGAGTGGAGGCAAACGCTTCGGTGCCCAATGTCACTGTGTTTTCAGCTATGTCGGGTCCCGTGCCAAACAACGCCGAAGAATTTGCTTGCAGACCAGCCCGGAATGATTCAGGGTTGCCGCCAAGCAGAAGCGCGATGACGATCAACAACCCAACCATGCCGCCGTAAAAGCATACCTTTTGAATTTGTGCATATTTCTTCATACCCAATGCGATGTAAAGCGAAACGATCGCAAGGGTGATGAGCGAGCTGACAAACAAAGGCGTACCCGATCCGGCAAACCAGATCGCGGACTCCTTCAATCCCATAACGGCCAGCAGAGGCACCAGCACAATATGACGGAACATGTCAGCATAGAGCGGCACCCACAACCACAGGATGAACCACCAGCCTGTCACCGCCAGGATAAAGCCCACGGCCCCACCAAGGATGCGGCTCTGCCAGACGTAATCCCCACCGGAACGCGGCATCACTGCGATCAGCGCCGCGTAGTCCACGACCTCAAAGAAGATGAAGATCGCGCTGACGATCAGCGCCGGCACCAGTCCACCGCCGAAGTAGTACATCTGACTGAAACTGTACAACCCGAGGGTAATGAGGTTGATGGAAAACAACGCGTAGATGAACGCGTCGAAGACCGACCACGAACGTACCAGGCCGGTTGCTTTGCGAACAAACAAGTTGGTCATAGGATACTCCTTTGGTTTGATGTACCCTCACCCTATCCGCTCTCCGCGCACAGAGACCGCGCAGCGCTCCCTAAGGAGAGGTTTTGTGTGAGAGGGTTACCCTGTGGTCAATACGTAATTTTGAATCTTGTTCTTTCCAAGCGTCACGATCGCA
>DASTJG010000200.1:0-17503 GCA_035716785.1 Anaerolineales bacterium | reverse complement strand
ACCTCGGGGAGCATCAGGTCCAGGATCACGAAATCGGGTTTCTGTTTTTCGAAGATATTCATTGCCTGTTTCCCATCTGGAGCGATCTGCACCTGGTACCCGGCGCGCTTGAGGTACAGGCTGACCACTTCTGCAATACTGGCTTCATCTTCCACAACAAGGATTGTTTTTGCGTTCATTTCATTGGTCTCCAATGATAGTCGAACGGGTTTTTTTAGGGATTAACAAAGTCTTACAGAAACGCTGAAAAGGTTCATTTTCCTGTAATCATTTTACAGCCGTTTTGTAAGGCCGGCTTGCTATCATGCGTGGAAATCTTAAACAGGAGAGAGTCATGAAAAACCGAACTGTTGTGCTGAGCATAATATTATCCTTCGCTTTCGTTCTGGCGGCTTGCGGAGGCGCCGCGCCGGATGCCATGGAGAAGCCTGCCGACGAGATGATGCCGAAGGAGACGGCGAAACCCACCGAAGAGCCTATGATTACTGAGGAGTCCATGATGACGGAAGAAGCCATGATGACTGATGAGCCCATGATGACCGAGGAAGCCATGATGGAAGCCCCTGCCTGGTTTGGCGCTTCGCTCAAGGACGTCCGCAGCGGCGAAACGTTCACGGTCAACGATTTCAAAGGCAAAGTCGTCCTGGTGGAGACCATGGCCGTCTGGTGTCCCACCTGTAAGCAGCAGCAGGAACAGATCAAAGCCCTGTATGAGTCATTGGGCATGCGCGAGGATCTTGTCATCGTTTCGCTGGACATCGATCCCAACGAAGACGAAACCACCCTCATGGATTACACACAAAAGAACGATGGATTTGGCTGGTACTACGCGGTTGCCGATCCCGATACCGCGCGCGCGATCGGAAATACCTACGGCGATCAGTTCCTGAACCCGCCTTCCGCGCCGGTTCTGGTGATCGACCGTCATGGCGTGGCACACCCTCTGCCGTTTGGACTCAAGAGCGCCGAGGATTTGATGAAAGCCATCCAGCCTTATTTGGATGAGAAGATATAGTTTCTTCCCGAACCCTATCCCCTTGACCTTGTCCCTTGAAAAGGGTTAAGGGGATAGGGGATGGAAAGTACTTTATGGAAACGATTCTTACCTCCATCTCCCTCGGCTTGCTGGCCACGACCAGCCCCTGTGTTTTGCCGTTATATCCCGGCTTCCTGGCTTATATCAGCGGCGGGCAGGAGGGGCTGCAAAGCAGGACCAGTCGTTATTTTCTGGGCTTCTTTGTGCTGGCGGGTGTGCTGACGATGATGCTTGCGTTGGGCGGGATCATTGCCCTGCTGTCCGTTTCGATCGGCAGGGCATTATCTGTTGTGATCCCCATTGCAGATCTCACCATTGTTTTGCTTGGCGTTTTATTGTTGTTGAATATCAACCCCTTCAAACGCCTGCCGCAGATACGCGTACCTGTGCTCGCCCATCCTTTTGTCAACGCATTCATGTATGGACTGCTGTATGGCCCCATTGCGCTGCCCTGTTCGGGTCCGCTGGTAGTCAGTGTCTTTGCATTGTCCCTGACTGCGGCGGAAGCGTTCAGCAAGCTGAATATCTTCTTCTGGTTCGGGATCGGGTTTGGCATACCGCTCTTGTGCCTGTCCTTTCTCTCCGGCGCGGCGCAAAGATGGATCACCCGTCAATTTGCCGTGCGGGCGCGTCTCATCAATATTCTCAGTGGGCTGTTGCTGGTGGGCGTGGGGATCTATGATTTCAGTGTCAATTGGTCTCTGTTGCAAACCTACTTGAACTGATTTTGGCACGCTTAATCGGAATCAAACGATGATGGGAGATTACCTTACAGGTCTTCCGGGAGGCGGATCTGATCATACATGAAGATGTGATCGCGCCCGGCCTTTTTAGCGGCATACATCGCTCGATCGGCCGCCCGCAAGAGTATCTGGCGTGTCTCGCCATTCTTTGGATAATAGGCGATCCCCATGGAAACAGTCGTGGTTAGCTGGTAGCATTCATAGGAGATTTTGAGTGCATTCAGACGCAGGCGCAATTTCTTGGCACGCTCATACGTGGTGGGCTTGGTGATGTTTGGCATGACGATCACGAACTCTTCACCGCCGTAACGGCAGGCAAAGTCGCCGCGCCGGCTGAATTCGGCAATGGTGGTTGCCAGCGCTTTGAGAACCTGATCTCCGGCATCATGACCATAGGTATCGTTTATTTTCTTGAAATGATCGAGATCGATCAGAATAATGCAGACCGGATACGATTCGCGCCTGGCACGCGCAAGTTCACGATCCAACGTCTCTTCGAGATAACGCCTGTTGAAAAGATTGGTGAGCGGATCGCGGATGGCCTGCTCGCGCAATTGGCTTTGCAGGAGACCGATCTCGATCAATTGGGACTGCAATCGTTCATTGACATGACGCAGCCTCTTCTCGTCCTGCTTGCGCTCTGTCACATCCCGAAAGACCATTAAGCGGCCATTGAGAAGGCGGTCCTTGTCATATAGAGGGGTCATGCGCAGGTCCAAATAGCGAGGCGGGTCCGTGGGAACTTTTAGCTCCAGGCGCGTCTCCACTTCATCCCAGAGCAGGTCCGTTTTTTTTATCCAGTTGCCAAAAACTTCGGAGATGTTCTTTCCCAGGTAAAAGGAAGGCTCTTTCTCCAGCAAAACCTCCATGGCCGGATTGATGTCTACCACGCGGTTCTGTGCGTCGAGCACCATGACGCCATCGGGCATATTTTCGATGAGATGACTGCGCGCCACGGGGATCAAATCCATAAAACGTGTCCGCAAAATGGAAAAGACATAGATGATGGCAGACAACCCAAACGTAAATGGAGCAAAGTCCAGGTTGTTCGTTATGTTGAAGTTGAGTTCATTGAAGATGTTTGCGGCCCAGGGCAAGCTGGATGCAATCACGATCAAACGATATTGATAGCGGTATAGTGCGCCCAAACGCGAGGCGCCCTGGCTCATGAGATAGAAACCGACTCCGATGATCGCATAGGAATACACGTTATGTACAAAATACCAGGGACCCCGTGTAACCTCCACCCCGATTACGTCAATTCCCTGCCTGATGGTTGTGGATATGTACAGAAAATGATGGTAGTGATTGGTCCAATGCAGCAACAGGGCAGTTACGGGCTGAATAGCAAGCAGGATCAGATGGCGGGGGGTCAACCAGGATTGATTATGGGTAAAGCCTAACGTAAAGAGGAGGAAAAGAGTCGGGGTGAAGGCTGGACCAATATACATTAACCTGAACCAAAATGTTTTCGCCTCCACCGAAATGTCCATCCAGCGCGTTGCATAGCCTGCGGACCAAATCGCCATCGCAAGAAGCAGGTAACTTAACGCAGATGCACCTGGCGCTGAACGTCGCCAGGTCATGATCGCAGCTGTAAATGAAATTAACGCAGAAAGGATCGAAATAAATGCGAAGGAATGTAGTTCGACAGACATCTCCTGCCAGGCTTTCTAATTAATTGTAGCCGCCCGGACACTTGTTAACATTACAGGCTACTAACAAGTTCAGGGGAATTTTAGTCCGGGACGGTCATAATTGTATGGATTGAGAAAGAAACAATAAAAAGAGGCTCTCACTACGAGATGCCTCTTTACGTGGGATGTGTGCGGATATGACCTCATTCCTTTTCAAATGATTGCAGCGCAGTCTCTATGCTTTCATACATATGGATCGTTTCTAAAAAACCTGTAATGCCGAGCACGTGATAAATCTGTTGCGGCGCATTACACAGCTTCAAATGCGCCTTTTTGGCCAGCTCATCTTTCGGCGTAAATATCCTGTAGACCTTTTGAAGCGCTCTCAATCCTGCGGTAGTCAGTGTCTCGAGACCGTGCATGTCAATCAGAAGATAACGCGCTCCATCATCGTAGGCTGTACGTGCTGCGGCGAGCAGTTCTTCCTCGCTCTGTGCATCCAGCCAGCCGTAAATATGAAATACAGTCACAGGCACATCGGTCTGGATCTGTTCAGATGAAATTCTAAAGTTACTATCCATACTCTCTTCCTGCCTTTAAAGTTAATCCACTTATCAAACGAAGACCCTATGCAAGCTTCACATATTCCGCTCCCACGTAACCCTGCTGATTCTTCGAACTGCGCACATGCAGCCACTGATTTGCTTTTCCGATCTTGGCTTTCGCTTTCTTGGTGGGCTCGAGCACAGTCAAGCGCGTCCCTGCTTTTAGAATCGCGACCAACGCGCCGCTTTTCGAGGGGGTCTTGCGGAGCCTCAATCCACTTGTACCGACGGCGCTGGACACAACGACGACCAGCTTGTCTTCGTTCTTCTCCTTCGGTGGCTTGACAGGCGTGGACGTGGTTGATGGAGTCTCAGGAATGGATACAGGCACTTCGCTCGCGGGACTGGAGGCTGGTTCCGTGACCGGCGCGGGAGTCGTCCCCGGAACGCCCTCGAGATACCACGCCGCGGCGAAGCCTTCCCGCCCGAGCGGTGTGCGGACACGCACCCACTGGTTGACCGCGCCGATCTTCGATGCGCCGTCCGGTTCCAGCAATGTAAGCTGTGTCCCGGCCGGGACGGTCGCGACGACATTTGCCATGCTCGATACGTCAACGCTCGAGCGGATGTTCAATCCCCATGTGACCGAGTCTTTGACGCGGGCGCACGGTTCATTGGTCGAAACAGAAGAAGTTGCCGGCTGGGTCCCGGGCGTGACGATCGGCCCAGAGGGGCCGGAGCCGTACGCTTCATACAAGATCACATGCGAGATCGCGCGTTTGAGAGTTCTGCCCTGTGCGTAGCGCTTCATCAATAAGTCTTCTTTTGTGAGGTCGGTTTGATACGGCCAGGGATCGAGCATGAGATAGTCATCACCCTTTTTGCCATAGAGCATCACCCAGTGTGTCTGGATGCCCGGATCGTTGGAATAATCCACCTGGACAATCGCAGGCTGGCCTGCCGCGATGGACGCGTCGATCTGCGCGAGGGGCGCGTCGCTCGTGGAACAGGGAATGAACGCCTTGAGCGTCACGTTGGAATAGATCTGGCTGACCGCACCCCAGCGGATCCCCGCGCTGACGAAGCCATTCACATCCTTGAGTTGTTGGTTGAGGGTCTTGGGAGTTTCCATGTATCCATGCCCGCTGAGGAGCATGGCCACGCTGGTGAGTGCACAACCAATGTAGCCGATCGTGTCACTCGGGTCGCCGAAGCCCAGGATGTCTTTTTTCCACTGCGGGTCCTGCTGCGAATAGTAGACGAGTTTGAAGGGCATGGTAAGCTCCTTTTCTGAGAGGACGGTGAAATGATTATACCCTCGGAAAATTGGATGGATTTATTTCTCCAGCCATTGGTACTCTACTGGACCATATACATACCGGTTGATCAGGTTTAGGGAGGCTTCGGGGAGGGAGACGTAATAAAGGTTTTGTTCTGACCCGGGAGTTCCCTCTGCCAGCAGGAAAAAGCCTGCTGAATCCAGCCGCCAGATCACCTGGGTTGCCTTTCCCTCCAGGATTTGAACGGGTTGTTTTCCATTTGTTTCCAGCCAGACCCCTGTCTCGATGGAGACCTGCCACTTCCCATCCGGCGAAGGATAGTTGTCAGGCAGAGATGAATGGAGACATTGCAGCTTTCCATTGACATCAAACGCCACTGTACCTTCAGGATCGCTTTCACAGGGTTTGTGTGTAACGAATAATTTAAGCTCATCATTCCAGTTGGATTGAAGCTCATCTGAACCTACATAACGGGGGGTGGTGTTCGAGGTCGAGAACAGGTATATACCCTGGCCTGCCTCATATCCTGGGCGCAGTTCGGTAAGATAGACAGCGACTGCAACAGTTTCATCCTCCCTGTCGAGTGCCGCGCCAAAAAAGCTGCCTTTGAATAAAGAAGTCAGTTCTCCGGTGTCGATATCAACGACCTCAAGGTTGTACGCGGGCAGGTCTGTTGCATCATACAGGGATGTTCCACTGTAAACGATAAAGCGGCTGTTATCCAGCCACCCTAAAATCCCCTGAGGATAGCGATCGATAGAATAGAGCTTGCGCATCTCGCCGCCGGCTGCCGAGACAGCCCAAACCGAGGTCGTAAAGGGATAGTTACTTTCATGGAGTTCTCCCATGATGATCCATTTTCCATCGGGTGACCACCAGATCTGCGCCACGGAGTCCGGCCCGCTCGTCAGACGGATGATCTTGCCAGTTCGGACATCGTACAGATACAAATCCGAAGATGGACCAAACTCCGATGGTTGGTTCTCCAAAGTGGCTGCGAACGCAAGATACCGCCCGCTCGGAGACCATGCCATCTCAAAGTTCCACCATTCGACGTTGCTGGTATCGCACGCCTGGTCACCCTCGGGGCACTTGAACAAAATTGGGAATCGGTCACGGATCTTTCCGCCTGGCAGTTCGTAGATGAGCAACTCCGGAATGTCCTCTCCTTCCCCGCGCACCATGGTTGCCAAGAGTCCATTTTCGTTGTCCCCCGTATATTCCGAGCCGCAACCGGGCCAGGTGCGATGCACAAGTGCCCATGTCCCACGGGTGGGATCAAAGAGATAGATCGTGCGATAAAGTGGGTTGGAAAAAGTGATCAGGCGATTGGATGGACCCTCCCGGGTATCGCCGGGATAGCAATCGAATGGAATTGGCGTCCTGCCTGTCCCATCCTGATTGACCATGATCTGTCCGTTAACAATTGCTCCCTGACTGTCATGGACCTGTCCGGTGTAGACGAGCCAGGGTCCCTCCTGAGAAAGAGGGATGGGTACCTCGCTGGCAGTCGGTTGAGCAGTTGCTGTTGGGGATGCTGTGGGTGTGGGCAAAGAAAACAGGATTGTACCGGTGGGGGTCGACTTCGCAGGTGGTAAGGTCGGAAAAGGAGTGGGGGATGCGGGTGCCTGAGCAGGCTGGCAGGCGCTGCTAAAGACCAGAGAGAACAACAGAAGTATCCTGCTTGTTTGGAATATGGAAAACAATTTTTTCATAGATCGCCTCCCGGTGTACGTTTATCTACTCACTCAGAACGATCACTTCTTTCCAATTGTTCCAGGTAATCCTCTTTTTGTTTGTTTCCCGATTATATGGGCGGTCGTAAAGAATGTGCTCCCATTCCGGATGTTCTTCCGCTCCGGTGATCGATGGTTTGTCGTCGATCAGGTAATCTCCTTTGATGATCGTCTTATCCTTTGTAAGAATGATCTGCCTGACCCACGATGGACTCAGAACCTTCTCCACCCACTCATATTTTTCCAGTACGCAGTTTTTATAGGTGGACAAGGGGCTGGTGCAGATAAATATTTCGAGTCCCATGGCCTGCATCTCTTCCAACGCCTCTTTTGCGCCTGGTACAGGCAGCATATCCCGAAAGAAACCCGGCTCC
This sequence comes from Anaerolineales bacterium, assembly GCA_035716785.1. GTDB lineage: Bacteria > Chloroflexota > Anaerolineae > Anaerolineales > Villigracilaceae > Defluviilinea. The sequence continues at coordinate 10,152 of DASTJG010000200.1, read as the reverse complement.
AGCAGGATTTCCGCTACCAGTGGCTGGAGTTCTTCGGGGTAGTTATCTTTCACGTAAAAAGTGGTCCTCTCTTCCAAGGGAACATAGAACTTGTCGGCATGGCGCAGCTTCCACCGTTGCAGAAGCTCCCCGTCATAATCCGCGATGACACCATCCATGTCTATCAATATTCTCATTTTTTAATACGTTCCTTATCGCCTGTTATACAGTGACTTTTGATCCCTGCTCAAACCCGGAAACGATATTTTCTTTTCTTCTGTAGGCCCAATATGTGATAAGCACGTAAATGACAAGAACAAACGGTAGTGTCCCAATACCGCCGTTCCCGGCGCTGTGTGCAATGGAACTGGGCAGAATGGATTTTGTCCAGTGACGCAGGGCAGCAAATGCGACTCCGCCAAGAAACAGGTTAAAAAGCCTTTGCGCAACTACGAGGGCAACTGGATCCGGACCTAGTTCGGCAATCACGGATGCCTGAAATATCTGCGTATGCACGAGCATAAAGGCAAGGGACGAACCGATAATGGCCCACAACCAGGGTCTGCGTTTGTTTGCAAAGGTTTTTACCAGCAACAGGAACAAGAATCCTCGAAAGAATATCTCTTCCCCCGTCCTGGCAAATGCTTCCGACAAAGCTCCATACCAGGTCGTCGTTGTGCTTTGCATCATATATGCGCAGAAGCCACTAAGAAAAAGGGAAATTACGATCATTGCAGGATTGATCGAGAATCCAAATTCCCTGAGTTCCCACTTCGCAAAGGTGGGAAACACCAGAAGCGGGATATAGAGCGATGTCCACAACAGGATTGGCCAGAGAATCGGAGCAACTGCGGACTCCGGGTGATAGGGCTGTGTGTAATTAAGATATCCCCCGATGATCAGGATGAGAAGAATATAGCCCATACCAAGAAGCACCCACTGGTTCTTGTTCTCATCTTTCTTTTCCAATGTTTCGTTCATACTGCCCCTTGCCTTTCCACAAAGCGATTTTCTTCAGATCAAAGACGAACCTCAATCGCAGGCGCGCTTTCCTTCGTGAGCGAGAACGGCTTTTGCTCCCCATCATACGCCAATTCATAGTCACCCAGGAAGCCATCGAATTTTAGTTTGCCATCTTGATCCGTCATTAAACGGATCGGACCTGTCCACCATTCTTCCTTCACGAGTTTCAACAACTCATCATAGACCGGTTTGTTCGAGCCATCCTTCCGAAGCAGACCGGCCGGCGCGTTGAGCCAGCCGCCGTCGTTCATGTCCCACCAGGTAATGCCTTCCACAAGCGGATGAGCAAAGAGGGTTGTATAGTGCTGCATCGCCTCACGGGCCTGGCGCTCTTCGCCCTCGGGCGTCGTGAGCCACTCGTCCACCTGATAGTCGTTGAGGTCAACGATCTCCGGCGGCATGAGGTGACCGGAGACCAGCGTTGTCTCGGTGAAATGGATCGGCAGGTTGAACCGCTCGAAATGACTGAGGACCTTCAGGGTTTTCTCGACGCCCCAGTATCCCTGGTGCATGTGGGACTGGATCCCGATCACATCGATCTGGATGCCTGCCTCGAGACAGCCCTCGACCAGGATATCGTACGCGTCAGAGACATCGAAATCGTTGAGCAACAGGGTCGCCGAGGGATTCGTCGCGCGGGTCGCCTCGAACATGGCTTTGATCGTGTTGATGCGTCCCTTTTCCTTGCACAGACGCGTAATGCCGTTGTCGTACTTGTCGAAGACCGGCATGATGACCGCTTCATTGAGGACATCCCACATGTCGATCAGGCCGCGGAAGTCGGCTACATCGCGCTGGATGCGCGCGAGCTGCGCCTGCAGGATCTCGGCGTTGCTCATTTCGAGCAGCCAGTCGGCGGTGAGGGTATGCCAGCAGAGTGGATGACCTTTCGTGACCAGGTTGTGATCGAGGCACCATCTGGCGGCGTTCTGCACCTCCCTGGTTATTGGCTTGCCGCGCTGCGGCTCGAAGCGAGCCCAGTAAAAGGGAAGTGTGGCGGCATTGCAAAGAGCCACAAGCTTCTCAGCCCGCAATTCGGCCCGTTCCTTTGCTTCGCCCTCGTATTTGCCGTTCGTAAGCGGGACAAGATCAAACGCCGCGGTACCAAAGAGAAATTTGTGCCTCATCTGTTTGACCGTCACTTCCTGATTGGCTAAGGGAGTATTGTCTGCTTTCCAAACTGTGACCGTGGCTTCAGCCATGCGTTTTTTGGGGATTTCACTGTTCATAGATTACCTCATGAAAGTCAAGGGATTGTTACATGGTTTGATTATAAATGGCTGGGAGAGCAGATTAGAAATAATCATAAATCCAAAATGTACTTTTTTCACGTATTGTGTAATAGAGCAGGTGTGTTTTCAAATATGGGGTCGCTGCAAACGGGCGCTTTATCCTGCCTGGAAGGAGGTGATTTGAGTCACAGTTTTTGCGGGAACCTGGACAACTTTCATTGCTGTATCCATCTCTGACAATTTTATAAGTAGAAAGGTGAATACAAATGAAAAAGATTAAAGTTCTGCATATCATAGTGATCGCACTGACCATACTGTCTTTGACCAGCATTGCCGCGGGTGGGGTCCGTCGGTTCAATATTCGTATGACCGGTGCGGCAGAAGCGCCCGGACCCGGTGACCCGGATGGCAGCGGCAAAGCCAAACTTGGGCTCTTTCTGGGTCATGGCGAAGTGTGTTTTCTGTTGAAAGTTTCCGATATTGCGCTGCCGGCGACCGGTGCCCACATTCATAAGGCTCCGGCAGGCTCGCCGGGTCCGGTGGTGGTAGCGCTCACCGCGCCAAATGCCAAAGGTTTCTCAGTAGGCTGCGTTGCCGCTGAGCGCGAGCTAATTAAAGACATCATCCAGAATCCTGAGGAATATTATGTCAATGTGCACAGCACAGAATTTCTGGCAGGAGCAGTACGCGGACAGCTGAAGTAAGAACAATTAAATCAATCGACAGTCCAGCCGCAACTTGTGGCTGGACTGCTTATATCTAGGATGAACTGGCAAAACAGGAGAAAATTCGATTGTAAGAAATCCACTCTTTCTGAAACATATATATAAGTAGTAGAAAGCCCCTGCACGGGTGTGCTTTCGCGTTTATGTCTGGCGGTAACCCATCCTGCGAGGCTCACCTTCATCTCCCCTCACTTTCGCTCTCATACAACCACGTAGACGACTCTATCTCTCCTGGTGATCGCCGGGCTATATTATTTTCCGATGTCGGAAAGGAGTAAATTGATATGAGTAGAAAAGGGTTTTGGATTCGAGCAAGCGCATTCATGATCAGCCTGTCTCTGCTCCTGAGCTTCGCTGCGACACCATTTGCCGCGGCGCAAGCCACGGGACCAACGATGCTGCATCCGCAATTGGGTGTCCGGCCAGTGGTCAGCGGGCTGAATTTGCCGACCACGATGGCGTTTTTCAGTGCTAATGAATTCTTCGTTCTGGAGAAGAACACCGGGATTGTTCAGGTTGTGATGAATGGGGCCATTCATCACGCCGCCCTCGACTTAGCGGTCAACAATTTTTCCGAGCGCGGCTTGCTGGGCATCGCTCTGGACCCGGACTTTTCTGCCAACCATTATGTCTATCTCTTCTGGAGCTGTCAGGGTCCCGCGCCGACAGATCCCTTCACACCCTCCGCGCAGCAATGCGCCGCTACTCCGGAGCTTGGAGCGGACTCGGAAGATCCCCTGGCAGTTCCCCTGCTTGGCAACCGCGTCGATCGTTTCATTTGGGATGGCACGAACCTTACCTTTGACATCAATCTGATCATGTTGCGCGCCTTCCAAAACGATGGCGCTCCCAATCCCCCTGGCCAGGGCGACGAAGCACAGCCGCCGCGCGGCAATCACGATGGCGGCGTGCTCGCGTTTGGGCAGGATGGCAAGCTCTATATCTTCGTTGGCGATTTGGGCCGGCGCGGGGGGCTGCAAAATCTTCCCTGTGGACCCACGCCGACCTGTTCAGGAACGCAAGTGCCGGACGATCAGTTCGGCGGCCCCGAACCCGACAACGCACATCTTTCGGGTGTGGTTCTGCGGCTCAATACCGATGGGAGCATCCCGAGCGACAATCCGTTTTATGAAACAGGGGCAGCCTGGGGCGGCGAAGTGGGCGCGAACATTCAAAAGATCTTTTCCTATGGGCATCGCAACGGCTTTGGCATGGCTGTCGATCCTGCCTCTGGAAATCTCTGGCTTCAGGAAAATGGAGACGATTCCTTTAGTGAGATCAATCGTGTTGACCCGGGTTTGAATGGCGGCTGGGTTCAAATTGCGGGTCCAGTGGAGCGCATCGGGCAGTTCAAGGATATTGAAACAACATTTGGTAACATGCAGTTGCAACAACTCCGTTGGCCGCCCACCAACCTCGCCGATACACCCGAAGAGGCGCTGGACCGTCTGGTTATGATCCCTGGCGCAACCTACAAGGATCCGGAGTTCAGTTGGAAGTGGGAGGTCGCTCCTGGCGGCATCAACTTCCTGGCCGGCAAAGGCCTGGGAGCGCAGTTCCAAAACGATTTGTTCGTTGGCGCAGCCACACCGGCACTGGAAGGAGGTTATCTTTTCCATTTCAATTTGACCCGGGATCGGGAAAAGTTCAGCGTTAGCGATCCGCGCCTGCGAGACCGTGTGGCGGACAACCTTGCCAAGCACGAAATCACCGAAAGCGAAAGCCTGCTCATTGGTCGGGATTTTGGCGCCATTACCGATATCGAAACCGGCCCGAATGGCAACCTGTTCGTGGTATCGATCACAAATGGCACCGTTTACGAAATCTTCAACGTCAAAGAAGATAAGAGGCGTGACTTCTTGATCAGGATGACCGGCGCCGCGGAAGCGCCGGGGCCGGGCGACCCTGATGGCAGAGGCATCGCCAGGCTTAGCCTAAAACCTGCAGAAGGGGAAGTATGTTTTGCACTCAGAGTTTCCAAAATTGCGTTGCCGGCTACCGGGGCCCATATCCATCAGGCTCCTGTGGGTTCTCCAGGCCCGGTGGTAGTGCCGCTCACCCCGCCGAACGACAAGGGTTTCTCAAGCGGATGTGTCAGTGCCGATCCGAACTTGATCAGAAATATCATTCAAAATCCCACCCAATATTATGTCAACGTGCACAATGCAGAATTTCCGGCAGGAGCGGTACGGGGACAATTGAAGTAAGAACAATTGAATAAATAGACAGTCCGGCCATAACTTGTGGCTGGACTGTTTGTTTTATAGCGGCTCTCGCCACTGGTAATAACAGGGGAATTGTATTTTTTGTTTGCTGACCTATAATAAAAGAAACATTGGAGCACATCGTAACGATGACCGGGGAGGGTCTTATGAAAACATGGCTGAGGCTTGTGCCTTTCGTTGTGGGGATACTTTTGGTTACCCTTGCTGCAAGCCCGGTTCCACGGCAGGCAGGCGATAACCCCAATCCACCTGAAGAAATTGTCAAATTGATATTTATCCACCATTCCACCGGTGAGAACTGGCTGACTGATGGCTACGGAAACCTGGGGCGGGCGCTCGATCAGAACAATTATTTCGTTAGCGACACGAATTACGGCTGGGGACCGGATGCGATCGGTGACCGCACCGATATCCCCAACTGGACGGAATGGTTCGCGGGCGAGAATGCACCGACCTACATGGATGCATTGCTCGGCGAGAGCGGTCAGCATGCCTCCTACACGCGCACGCTTTCCGACCCGGGCGGGCAGAATGAGATCATCCTGTTCAAATCCTGTTTCCCGAATTCCGCGCTGGAAGGGAATCCGAACGACCCGCCCAATCCGGACGGCTGGCTGTCGGTGGGGCATGCCAAATATGTCTACAATGAGATCCTGCGAACCTTTGCCACGCGCCCCGATAAGATGTTCGTGGTCATCACCGCACCGCCGCTATCGGAGGGGACCTACGCGACAAACGCGCGCGCCTTCAATCAATGGCTGTTGAACGACTGGCTGCGTGAGAACAAGTACAGCCTCAATAATGTCTTTGTCTTTGATTTCTACAATGTGCTCACCAGTCCGGATGCTCATCATCGTTACAACAACGGTCAGATCGAACACCTCCTCGGCGGACAGAATACGCTTTACTATCCCTCAGGGGATGACCATCCCTCTGAATCCGGCAGCCAGAAAGCGACGGAAGAATTCATCCCCATGTTGAATATCTTCTACCATCGCTGGAAGGAAAACGCGCCGGATCAATCCGCCCCGATGCCTGCCACCGAAGCACCGGCCGAATCTCAGCCTGTGACTTCTTCCGCTTCCGGCTGGATCGACGATTTCGATGCCAATAGTCTCCCCAAAGCGTCCGGCTGGGAGGGGTTCTACGATGAAGCGACCTCCACCTCCTGGACCTGCGAGGTGGAAGCGGGAACAGGTCGTTCCGGCAATGCCCTTCACCTCGATTTCAATATCGCTGCGAACAGCTGGGGCACCTGCGCGGCATTCTTCGAGGGTCCGCAAAATTGGAGCACGAGCGATGGGCTGACTTTTTACTTCAAGTCCGCAGGGGCCGGTCTGCTCTTTGATGTGGATTTGTATACCGGTTCCAGTGAAAATCGTGCCACTTACGTGTATACCATCGAGGCACCTGCTGAAAGTGCCACAGATTGGGTCCCCATGCAATTACGTTGGGAGGATTTCCACCGTGCAAGCTGGGAGGAGAATGGTGGAGCAGTGTTCACGCAGTCAGACCAGATCATAGGACTGGCACTTGGAGCCACAACTCCGCAGGACGCGCCGAATACAGGTCAGATCTGGATGGATGACTTGCAGTTGTCCGGTGCTGTGCCTGTGGCTGAACAACCGGAAGTGGCCCCAACAGCTGCACCTGATACACAGTCAGGTGACTCGGATGAAGAACAACCCGCGGGACAACCTTCGTTGCCATGCACCGGCGGGGTTGTATTGCCTCTGATCTTTCTGGGACTCGTCCGATTCAATGACAGGAAGCGATAGATAAATATGTCTGAGATGACAACTGTTGTGATCGTCGATGACCATCCCATTGTCCGGGCAGGGATGCGCGCCATCCTGAGCACGGGCGCGGATGTCAATGTTGTGGGCGAGGGGGAAAACGGCGCTGATGCCCTGCGCCTGGTAGGCGAACTCTGTCCGGATGTACTCGCGCTGGATGTGCAGCTGCCAGACCTGAATGGGCTGGAGGTAACGCGTCGATTGCGCGCCCAGGGAAGCAAGACCGCCATTCTCATCCTCACCATCCATACAGACCACGAGACCGTCTTCGGACTGCTGGAAGCTGGCGCGGTCGGTTATGTGCTCAAGGACGAGGCGCCAGAGACGCTGGTGGGCGCGGTGCGCGCCGCGGGGCGTGGCGAATCGTGGTTCAGTCCCGCGGTTGCCAGCCAGGTGGTGCGCCGCGCGGTGGGCAGTCCCAGGGTGGAAGTTCCCGAAGTCCCGGACCCACTCACGCCGCGCGAAGTGGATACCTTGCGCCTGCTTGCCCAGGGATTGGATAACACAGCCATCGCGCGCGAACTGGTGGTCACAAAGCGGACGGTGCAAAATCACATTAGCAATATTTATGGAAAATTAGGGGTCGACTCACGAACAGAAGCGATGCTCTATGCCATTCGCCACGGTTTGGCGCAAGTATCTCCAAAAGAGAATACCCCAGATGGACCCTGAGAAGAATGCCTGGAGTTACATCTGGGGTGGTGTGCTTGCTTTTCTGATTTTAGTTGTACCGGCTTTGGTGGGATATGACATCTACCTTCAGTGGAATTCCCCTACGATGGATTTTTATCTGGATCGTCCCGGCTCTTCCATCGTGCATAGTGTCCTCCCGGGTGGATATGCCGAAGCAGCCGGGCTTGAGGCGGGTGATGTTATTCTGACGGTAGATGATACGCCTTTCAGGCTTTGGTATACCCCACAAATAGGACAGACCCATATTCTGAAAATCGAACGGCAGGGACAGCAGCTCTCGTTAGCTGTGCCGGCTGTACGCGTCCTTCAATTGAATTATCCGGCTTTGATCAGCGCAATGATTGTTGTGCTGGCGTTCTGGGGGGTTGGAACACTATTGTTTGTGCGGCGCTTTTGGCACCCGGAGATTCGCCTGATCTTCTTGTTAGGGCAAGCGGATGCCATTACGATCCTGTTCCCTTTGTCCTATCAGGCTCCCTGGAGTCCACCCCATGGGCTGCTTTCTTTCAGCCTGGTCGGGTTCAATCTTGCGGCTGTTCTGTTCTTGCATTATGCGATCACATCCCCGGTAAAACTGGGACGTGCTCCTTCGCGATTCTGGGGATTGCTTCCTGTTTATTTACTGGTGCCGGTCATCTTTGGCGTGTGGTTGTGGAATAGCCAGTTGGGAATGCAATTGAGTATTGTCTTCTTCAGTCTGGTGGACACAGCAGCAATGACGTTCATGATCTATGTCTATCAATACCGGGCCAGCCCGGATGACCGCCGTCGCACGCGCGTCATTGCCTTTGGTACATTGATGGCCAGTATGCCGCCCGTTCTGCTTTATTTGCTGCTGCGGGCTTTCCATTTTCCTTACACAGTACCGAATTGGCTGGTTGGTTTATTTTTCATGATCGCACCTGTGAGTTATCTGTACGCAGCGCTGCGATATAACCTGTTTGGGATTGACCGTTTGATCAACCGAACCCTGGTCTATGCTTTCCTGTCGTTCGGGATTTTTATCGTCTACCTGGGACCTTATTTATTTCTTTACCGATACTTTCCAGATGATCTGTTCTTTCAGCTGGTTTTCATTTTCGTGTTGACATTATGGGTTGGATGGACGTTCGATTGGATGCGGACGCGCGTTCAACGATGGGTGGACCAGTTCTTCTATGGCGGCTGGTACGATTATCCGGCGGTGGTCGAGATGATCAGCGCGGCTCTGGTCCGCAGCAGCACGCGTGAACAAATTTTCGACGTGCTTGCTAACCAGGTTTCAAGACTGATGCGATTAAGTAGTTCGTATTTGTGGATCGGCGATTCGAATTCTACATTTCCGGCTGCACCTCCCATGCACGTGCAGGCCCGCTTTCGGTTCAAGTTCCAAAGCGACATCCCTGCGCAATGGACGGTTGGTCTGCACCAGGATGGCGATGATCTGTCGGACACGGATCACCGGATCCTTCGCACCCTGGCGCAGCAGGCGGAAATCGCCCTGAACAACGCTTTTCTCATCGAGGCGCTGCGGCGTCAATTGGAGGAGATCCGCCTCAGCCGCGAGGCTCTGGCGAAGATCCAGCACCAGTTGCTGCGCTCGCGCGAAGAGGAACGCTCCCGTCTGGCGCGTGACTTGCATGACAGCCCGATCCAATCCTTGATCGGTTTCAACATACAACTGGGCCTGCTTTTGAATTCGAAGGACCTCAACCCGGCTGCTGTGGAAGTCCTCAGGGAAATGCGTTCTGAAGTACGCAGGCTTTCCTCTGAATTGCGCCAGGTGTGTGCCGAGCTGCGCCCTCCCATGTTGGATACGCTGGGGCTGGGCGCCGCTTTGCGTACACTGGTTACGGAATGGTCTGACCAAAATCATGTAGAGATGCAGCTCGACCTGTCTCCGGATACCTCATTGCGCTCCCTGCCGGGAGAAGTGGCAGTTAATTTTTATCGGGTGGCTCAGGAAGCATTGATGAATATCGGGAAACATGCCCAGGCCCGACATGTCAGCATATCTTTGCTGTATGAAGAAGATCGGCTTGCTATGACGATCCAGGACGATGGGCATGGTTTTGATACTCCTGTTACATTGCATGACCTGACGGCTCAAAGCCATTTCGGCCTGGCCGGCATGCGGGAACGCATCAGCCTGATCGGTGGGCAATGGTCGCTGAATTCGATGCCCGGGAGTGGAACGACCATCTGTGTGAACTGGCCCGCTGAAGGGAAGACACAATGAAGGAGAGGCAGAAAGTAACAGCTTTGTCGTCTCGACCGGACCGTTCTGGCGAACGGTTATTCCCGCGCGCAGCAAAATGGAAATTTGCGGGCTTGTCAGTATCGATCTTCGTATTATTGTTTTCCATGTTATGGACTACTTTCGCTACCTGGGAACAAGAGTTGAATGTAGGCGTCGTGCTGACCACGCCGCTGGCAGTCACAACCTCAGAGGTGTCGGGCATCATTCATCCCTTTCCTGATACGACGGAAGGTATCCATG
>DASTJG010000199.1:0-20537 GCA_035716785.1 Anaerolineales bacterium | reverse complement strand
TAGGGAAGAGTTTTGTAGGCGTTTGTATGAGCTTTACCCATGAATGCGTAACCCAGCATGCCGATCCCGATCTCCGGGATATTTTCAGAGCCTTTTGGCCCTGCCATAGTAGTAAAACCAGTTTCCTTTTCAGACATAGCTTCCTCCAAATACAAATTTTCAGGATGAAATGGATGCCCAACTTATCGGCATTGTTTTGATCTATTTTTTTGAAGCGAATGCGGCATCAAATGCAACATTCGAAGCTGCAAAATCCTGTGATTTGATCATCTTCAACGCTTCGGGGGCGCCCCAATCACGGTTCATGCCGCTATCTTCCCATTCGATGGAAAGTGGTCCCTGATAACCGAATCTATTCAAAGCGCGGATTAAGCGATCCCATTTGACGTCACCATGACCGGGGGAGACGAAGTCCCAACCGCGGCGGGAATCGCCAAAGTCCATATGCCCGCCAAGAATGCTGTTGCGGCCATTCAATTGGACACGCGAATCTTTGACATGGACATGGAAGATGCGCTTTCCAAACTCATTGATGAATTCAACCGGATCGATGAACTGGTGAATAAAGTGGGATGGATCAAAATTAAAACCAAAAGACGGGTGATTCTTTACTGCTTCCAAAGCCCGCTGGGAGGTAACCAGGTCATAGGCAATTTCAGTCGGGTGGACTTCCAGTCCAAACTGGATGTCGTTGCTTTTGAAAACATCCAGAATCGGCAGCCACATATCCGCGAAGAATTTATAACCGCGATCGATCATCGCCTGTGTTGTGGGAGGGAAGAAGTACAGGTTCTTCCAGACCGGACTGCCGGTAAAACCATTGACGATCTTAACTCCCATTTTTTTTGCCGCAAGGGCGGTGTCTTTCATTTCCTGCTGAGCTCTGGCGCGCACCCCATCTGGAGAACCATCACCCCACAAACGATCCGAAAGCACCCCGCGATGACGCTCATCGATCGGATCATCCGCGACACATTGTCCCACCAGGTGAGTGCTGATCGCAAAGCATTTCAGGTTGTACTTATTCAGAATATCCCAGCGGCCTTTAACATAGCTGTCACTTGCCAGAGCTTTGTCTACTTCAAAATGGTCGCCCCAGCATGCCAGTTCTAATCCATCAAAACCCCAGGCGCTGGTTTTTTTTGCCACATCCTCCAATGTCAGATCTGCCCATTGACCGGTAAAGAGGGTGATTGGTCTGCTCATTTGAATTCTCCTTTTTTAAAATTGATTATTTATAATCAGGTAATTGGATCAGTTTTCCACCCTGCATGGCTGATTCATGCGCCAGGATGCCCACTGAAGTCCAGTTTGCGGATTCGAACACATTCGGGAATGGGTCGCGGTCTTCTACAATGGCTGAGAGGAATTCATGCGCCAGGTGTGGATGTGAACCGCCGTGCCCGGAGCCCTGAATGAAGGACAGGTGTTTGTTCTCCTCCATGTTATAAACGCCTTTGGTTGTGAATTCACGAATGCCTTCGGGAAGAAGATGGGCGTAATCCTGGATCGCTGTGTGTTTTGCATCTTCGCCGCCCAAGTGAACAACAGGCTCTTCATCGGAGACCAGCTGCCACTCGAAACTCATTTCACTGCCATAGACATCGAAGCTCTCGATGTATTGGCGGGCGACATCAAATAATGAACGGGTGACTTCAGCGGAAAGATCCGACCCTTTCAGTTTAATATGCGCAGATTCCACTGCGAAAGGAGAGCCATATTTAGGAATGAGAGAATCTGCGATCTTACCTGACCCAAAGCACGAAACGTATTCCGCCAGCGCGCCACCCATTGCCAGGCAAGGGCTTACGACGTGGGTCGCATAGTGCATGGGCGGCAGACCTTCCCAATACCCTGGCCAACCGTACATATTCTGCTGGTGAGAGGCGCGCAGGAACTGGATCTTCCCCAGCTTTCCGGTATCACGCAGTTCTTTGACAAATAGATACTCACGTGAATAAATGACGGTCTCCATCATCATGTACTTCTTACCAGAAGATTTCTGTGCTTCTATGATCTGCCAGCACTCATCCACTGAAGTTGCCATGGGCACTGTACAGGCTGTATGTTTACCGGCTTTTAAAGCAGCCACACTCATCCGCGCATGCTCGTGGATTGGCGAGTTAATATGAACCACGTCGATGTTCGGATCCTCGATGAGTTTGTCAAAACTTGTGTAACGTGTTTTGATGCCAAATGCATCACCGATCTGGTTCAGCTTTGCCTCATTGCGCTGGCAGATCGCATACATGTTCGCGTTTGGATGCCGCTGAAAAATGGGGATAAACTCTGCCCCAAATCCTAAACCAACTATTGCAATATTCAACTTTTTTGTCATATTGTCTCCTGCTGATTTATATGAATTTGGCTATTTCAATAATTCTCGAAGGAATACCACACCGTCTGCTGCCAAAGCGTCTTGAGATGACGCCAGGGGCCGCCATATGGCTGCTGCGCGTGCAATGCTTTTTACTTTGCTGGTAAAGGATTCGATAACCAGCACGCCATCAAATTTAATATCTTTCAATGCCTGCGCTATTTCCTTCCAGGGAACATGTCCGGCTCCGGGGGTGCCGCGATTATTCTCGTTGCTGTGGACCTGGATCAAGCGGGATCCGACCTTCCGGATAGCATCTCCCATTGAATTCTCTTCAATATTCATATGGAAAGTATCCAACATGATCTTGCAGGCTGGGTGATTCACCCGATCGACCAGCTCGAGGGCCTGATCGGCTGTTGTAATGAAGCTGGTTTCAAATCGGTTAAGAGGTTCCAACCCTAGAACCACGCCCTTCTTACTGGCATACTCCGCGAGGTCCTTCAGGATATCGATCAGGATCAGCATATCGTGTTCCCGTTCTTCCGCCGATTGCTGCCACGTGCGTCCTACGGCGGAATAAAAAGGGCCTACCATATTCTTCCCACCGAGGAGAGCAAGCCCGTCAATACTAGCTTTCAAATAGTCAACACCGTTTTGGCGAACTTGAGGGTCAGGATCGATCAGATCACGGTCCGGACCCATCGCCGCGCAGAAACTAATACTGGAGATGCCCGCTTTCCTGATGATTTCGCCGCACTTCTTGAAATCAAGAGTCTTTGGATCGTCGATGGGAATCTCTATGTGATCAAATCCCATTTTGGCGATCTTAGGTGCCAGAACTTCCAGTTCCTCCGTGGTTAGTGGAGCTGTCCAAACCCAGGTGTTTACTCCGAATTTCATATGCATCTCCTTCTTAGCTAGGATCGAATTTTGTCGGAAGAACCTTAGATCCGGTTTTCCTGCTCGTCAAAGTAATGCAGGTGATTCTTGTTGATATTGAACCGCACCATATCGCCATGTTTCAATTGCACCAAACCATGTGCCAGGCAGGTAATTTCTGCGGTTCCGGACTTGATGTGTACGATGGTTTCCACTCCCAATGGCTCTGAAAGCTCTATCTCACCCGGATATTCACCAGAGGGATTGAGGCTGACGTCTTCCGGCCGGATACCGAGCAGAAAACTCGCAGGCAAAGTGTTTGTTTCCGTAAGGTTAATATTTATTTCCAAACCAGTAATATTCCAGCCACCGTTCTGTCTCTCCACCGGCAATAGATTGATTCTGGGTGTGCCAACCAGCTTGGCTACAAATATATTTGCCGGTCGGTCATAGATATCTTCCGGCGTGCCAACCTGTATCAACTTGCCGTGATTAAGTACGCCTATGCGGTCTGCCATGGTCAATGCTTCAATTTGATCGTGGGTCACATATAATGTGGTGACCCCTTCCACTTTCTGCAAATGCTTCAACTCCGCACGCAGCGATTCCCGTAATTTGGCATCCAGGTTCGAGAGCGGTTCATCCATGAGGAACACGCGCGGCCGGCGGACGATCGCACGACCGATCGCCACACGCTGCATTTCCCCGCCTGACAGTTGGACGGTTTTCCGTGTCAATAAATGTGTGATACGAAGTTTTTCTGCCGCCTGCTCTATGCTTTTTCGAATTTGATCTTCAGGAACTTTGCGGCCCGGGGCTCGCAGTGGGAACGCCATATTGTCGTAAACCGACATCGTCGGATACAAGGAATATTGTTGAAATACAATCGCAACATCACGGTCGGCAGGAGTGAGATCATCGCTCACTTCCCCATCAAAGAGTAGATGCCCGGAATCCGGTTTCTCCAGGCCGCAGATAACACGTAGAGTGGTGGATTTACCGGCGCCGGTTGGGCCCAGGAGAACAAAGAATTCATTATCATTGACTGTAAAGGACACATCATTAAGCGCTGTGATTGCCCCGAATGTTTTCGAAATGTTTTGGAGAGTTAGCTCACTCATGCTTTTACTCCATCACCAGGGCCGCTTCCGTCATCGGATGAAAGAAACGGACCATCTGCGGATCAAGATCGAAGTGAATTTTGGTCCCTAAACTATAACTACCACGACTGGTACGGATCCGCACAATTACCTCGTCACTCAAATGTAGATCAAGCATCATGTAGCTGCCGTTCATTTCCGCCAAAAATACTTCGGCGGATATTTGGCCTTGTGTCACAACCCGGGCGGCTTCGGGACGGAAGCCGAGAATGACGTCCTGATCATCGCCCACCTGTTTTTCGATGCGTGCCTGCCAGATATCGGAAGGAGTATATACACACCCGCCAGGTAAGTTGATTTTTCCAGCCTGATAATGTCCCTTCACTACGTTCATCCCAGGGCTGCCGATGAAGTTCGCAACAAACAGATTTGCGGGATCATGATAGACCTCTGCCGGTGTACCGATCTGTTGAATGGCCGCATCTGACATCACGACAATTCGATCACCCATCGCCATCGCTTCGATTTGATCATGAGTCACATAGACAGTCGTTGCCTTCTGGGTAATATGAAGGTGCTTGATCTCCGCTCGCATCGTCTCACGAAAATCAGCGTCCAGTGCGCCGAGAGGTTCGTCCATTAGAAACGCAGCGGGGCGACGAACAAGTGCGCGTGCCAGCGCAACGCGTTGCTGGTCACCACCGCTTAATCCCCCCGGATACCTTTTCAACAGGTGTTTAATTTTTAGTAAAGCCGCTACATCCCGTACACGTTTTACGATTTCCTCTTTTTTTACAGATTGTGCTTGTAAGGTAAATGCGATATTTTGCCATACATTGAGGTGTGGATATAAGGCATAGAATTGAAATACGTAAGCGATATCCCGATTGCTGGGGTGGGCCCAGGTAACGTCTTGTCCGTTTAGATAAATATTTCCGCTGCTGACCGTTTCGAGTCCGGAGATCATGCGCAGCGTGGTAGTTTTTCCACACCCCGACGGCCCCAGCAGCACTACGAATTCACCATCATGGATGGTCATATTCATTGGTTTGACGGCATATTTCTCGCCAAATTTTTTCACTACATTTTTAAGTTCAATGGTTGCCATAACAGACGCTCTGCCCCTCTATCGGCGCACTGCGCCAAAGGTGACGCCGCGCAGCAGGTAATTGCGCAGCGCAAAGGTGACAATTGCCACCGGGATAAGAAAGCCCATCGCCCCGGCCGCAATTTGAGCCCATTCAATCCCGCCTGTACCAAGAACGGAAGGGATACTCGGAGGAGCAGTGCGGGCATTTTGTGCAGTCAGCATCACTGCGAAGGCATACTCGTTCCATGCGAAGATCAGACAAAATACAGTCGTAGCTGCCAACCCCGTGATTGTCTGTGGCAGGACAATTTTGAAGAACGCCTGTAATCTGCTGTATCCATCCACCAGGGCGGCTTCTTCATATTCCCTTGGGATTTCATCGATAAACCCTTTTAGCAACCAGACCGAAAACGAAAGGTTAAATACGGTATATAAAATAATTAATCCGATCGTTGTATCGTAGAGACCCAACTGACGGTAGAGCAAAAAAATTGGGATCGTTACAACGACCGGAGGCAGCATGCGGGTGCTCAGGATAAAGAAGAGCAAATCACCCTTGCCGGCAACCGGGAAGCGGCTAAAGGCATAAGCCGCAAAAAGTCCAAACACTACAGATAAAATCGTCGACGTTCCAGCAGTGATCGCGGAATTTTTCAAATATCCTGCGTATTCGCTGGTTCCAACAATTTGCTGTCCTTTATTCAGCATCACCCGGTCGTACCATTTGAGATTTGGATCCTTCTTAATATCCTCCAGCCCTTGTGCGGCGGTAACCTGGCGCCTTTGTGTCAACAGCCCGATAAAGCCTTCCATGCTGGGTTGAAAAAATACTTTAGGCGGCGCTGCAACCGCATCGGAACGGGATTTGAATGCGGTGGCAGCCATCCAGAAAACTGGTATCAATACAATGATCGCAATGATCACGGTTAATACGGCTTTCAGGTTGCGGGTTAACCTGGATTTAAATGTTACTTTATCTACCCGTGTGGCATAATTAATTTCGCGTCCGGTTGAATTTGAGGTATCCATCGCCTAATGCTCTTTCCCTTTGTTCAGCGCGGTGATGTAAAGGTTGCTCACCGCGATAATTACCACGAGTACGATCACCGCCAGCGCACTCGCCTGACCTGTCTTAAATTGGCCGAGAAATGCTCTGGTATAGATATCGATAGAGATCAACCTGGTTGTTGCTCCAGGTCCGCCACCGGTGAGACCCATTGCCAAATCGAAACTCTTGAAAGCTTCGATGGAGCGGAAAAGGACCGCAATCAACACCAGGGGAGCAACTTGCGGTACTGTGATACGCCAAAATTGAAACCAGGAGCTGGCGCGATCAATCGCTGCTGCTTCATACAAATAATCAGGTATGGCACTCAATCCTGAAAGCACCAAAAGCATTACAAACGGAGTCCACATCCAAACATCTACGATAACGATCGCCCACAACGCCAGATCTGGTTTTGCCAGCCAGTCTGTGGTCAAGGGGACACCTAACCAGGAAATGAGATAGTTAATAATTCCATAACCCGGGTTAAACATGAGTTTAAAGAACAAACCCACCACCACAGGTGAAAGCATCATAGGGATTAAGATAAGTGTTGTAATAATTCCGCTGCCCTTGAATTTCTCGCGAATCAGCATGGCCAAACCAAAACCCAGTACGGTCTGTAACACAACAGAAGCCAGCGCATATCTGCCGGTAATGGCAAAGTAAGACCAGACTTGTTCATTGCTGAGTAAGTTCTGGTAGTTTTGTAGTCCGATCCAAACAGGAAGCTTATTGCCAATGACAGAATAGTTGGTAAAGCTGAGGTAGATGCTATAAAAAAGCGGGAAGATGTTCATCAAAATGAGCAAGATCAGGGTTGGCCAGATAAAGGTATTGATCAGCGCGCGATCACTCATGTGCCGTTTCCTGCTTTTTCGCGAACTAATAATGTTTTCCATATTCATTACCTCTTGCTTTATGAAAAGAATCCTTTTATGCGCTTGTGGAAAATAGGGTGAGAAGGAAACCTCCTCACCCTATTGAGAATCTGAAAGCTATTTAAGGATTTCGTTATCAACCAGAATCTGGTGCTGTTCTTCCGCAAGCTGATCGAGCAAAGCCTTTGGATCGCCCTGTCCATCAACAATGTATGGATGGAGAATGCGATTGACAGGCTCGAGCATTTCGCCGAACACCGGGATATTCCAGAAATCTTTGACCATATTCATTGATTCGGAAAACGCCTGATTGTATGGAGTATTATTCAGGAATTCTTCAGAGGCAAGCACATTGCTGTTGCAGGTGTATCCACCCACTTTTGCCCATTCCTTCTGAATTTCTTCCTGAGCAAACCACTTTATGAAGTCCATCGATGCTTGTTGTCGTCCCGGGCTGGTGTATGAGAGGACGCTTAAGCCCTGTCCACCTAGTGCAACATAAGCCTGGCCATCCGGGCCCTTGGGCCCGGCAAAGAATCCAGTCTTATCAGCGAACGGATTGACACCAGGATTCGCAAGCGCAGGGAAGAAGGCAAAGTAGTTCATGATCATCGCAGCCTGTCCTGAAATGAAGGCATCATTCATTTCTGCAAAGAAGGCATTGCTGGTTCCTGGAGGAGCGAATTGATACAACTCGCGGTAGAAAGTGAGTGCATCAACTGCCTTTTGGGAATTAACCACACCATTGACTTCAAAAGTGGCGGGGTCAAACCAGTCGGCGCCATATGAGAACATCACATTCTCATAACCCATGATCATGCCGTCATAATCTTTCTGGGTGTAAATACCAACACCGTATTTAACGCCATTTACCGGATTGTCAGGGCGGGTGAAAAATTCAGCAATATCTCTCAACTGTACCCAGGTTTCGGGGGGGGCCAGATCATAGCCATATTTGGCTTTGAAGTCAGCCATTTCTTTAGGGTCTTCGAAGAGATCCTTGCGATAAGCCCAACCTACGGCATCACCCTCGGTGGGGTACGCCCAGTACGTGCCGCTGCCAACTGGATATTCACCGTAATACTTGAGTGTGGCTTCGGTAACGGATTTATCAATGCCATTGCTTGTCATAAACTCAGTCAGGTCAACATAATGCCCCTGGGTTGCGCCCTGTCCAATCCATTGGCTGTCGCCGACGACCATGTCATATGTATCGGATTTCGCTGCCCATTGAGAAGCCATCAAATCATAAAAACTACCCCATGGTTCCTGAACGACATTGACCTTGATGCCAGTCTCTTTTTCATAGAGATTGCCTATTTCCTGAAGATAGTTTGCGGGATCCCATTCAGCCCATAGGATTGTGAGTTCGTTGACCGCTGGTTCAACCGCCGCGGCAGTTGCAGTTGGACCAGGCTCTGCAGGTGCCTCTGTTTCTACAGGAGCTACTTCCGTGGGAGCCGCAGTTTCTGGCGCACATGCGGTAACCAGCATTGCTAACAAAATCATGAGGTAGAGCACTTTTTTCATTTCTTCGTCTCCTTGGATTAGATAAAAAACTGTTAAGGTATTCAAATGCTGCCTGTCGTCTCTTGCGGTTTTTCACGCCTCCTTTTCTCCTGACCTTAGGATCCGGTGGAAGAAAATCTGCCCAGGATTTTTGAGACAGTAAGGGGTAAACCATCCATATCGAATGGAAAATCGAGAAAGGTTATCCGGTCATCCGATTCAGGCACAGGAAGATGTTCAGAAATGATCAAAACGAGGGGTTTTCCAATCTGGCTGCTGGGCAACAGATCGATGAGTGCAGGAACCAGATCCGCCCTTGAGGAAACAGTTGCCAGGATAATTAAATCCACATCATCAAAGAGCGGCATGGCATTCGTAAGTTCCGGCAAGGTTAATGTCGACCGCACGATGCTGATCTGGTGAAGGCTGCTTAATTTCATTTCAATTGCCGAATACAGTGCATCGTGATCACACAAAACAAAGATCTTTTTTCGAAGGGTATTTGTGCTCATAAATGCTTTTTGAAGCAAAATTTTTTCAAAAACCTGACTGGCGAGAGTTTTCTTGTGCTTTTGTTGTGAGCTAAAATACTTTTTTGAGATGGCCAGCAACAAATCCATTAAAAGATAAGGTCTGCAGAATACTAATGACATAATAGTATTTTATTGTTCCAACCGCGTCACAAAACAGCCTACGCGTGTTCCAAAAGTGTTCCAAAAAAAGAGCCATCAATTGGCTCCTTTTTTATTTGCTCTCGCAATATCGATGTTTAGGAAGTGTGCCCGCATGGAGTGACTTTAACCGGGCGGAAAGAACATATAGCCCAACCCCGGTCGAGTTTGAATATAGACCGGGTTGCGCGGGTCCTGTTCAATTTTTTTGCGCAGGCGGTGGATGGCCTGCCGGATCAATTTTTCATTGCCTTCGTATCCATGTCCCCACACCTTTTCCATCAGGTAATCGGTCACCAGCAACCTGCCGGGCTGCTTCACCAGTTCGGATAAAAGCCGGTACTCGGTGGGTGTCAGTTCCACCTCCTGCTCCTGCAGGAACACACGCTGCAGTGTAAAATCGACCCGCAAGTCGCCTGCCTGAAAGCTTGCATTAGAAGGCAGCCCATCTGAATATTCGATGCGCCTCAAGGCCGCCTTGACCCTGGCCAGCAGTTCCGGCACACTGAAAGGTTTCGTGATGTAATCATCGGCACCCATATCCAGTCCATGGACCTTATCGGACTCTTCTGCCATGGCCGTAATCATGATGATCGGTACGGTGGAAAATTCTCGGATGCGCCGGCAGGCTTCATAACCGTTTAATCCAGGTATTTTTATATCCAGAAGTACAAGGTCCGGCTCTTCAGAGGCGGCCAATTCCACGGCTTTTTGTCCATCCTGAGCAGAAAGAACCAGATACCCCCTGGCTTTCAGGTTGGTTGTAATCGCCCAGATATATTTGGGCTCATCCTCTACCACCAGGATTCGTACAATCTCTTTATTCATAAAGTTCACTTCTCTCAACCATGTAATTCTCTTTAAAAGTTATATAGTCTGTTCCACCGGTAGAGTCAGGCAAAAAATACTGCCTACTCCGGGCTGGCTTTCTACCCAAATAAGCCCCCCATGGGCTTCGACGATTCCCTGGCAGACAGAAAGACCGAGGCCTGCACCGCGCATCCGCATGGTGATCACATTTTCGGCACGATAGAACCGGTCAAAAACTTTATCCCATACATCCGCAGGAATACCAATTCCCTGGTCGGTCACCGAAATTAGAATTTGTGATTTTTCCAGGCTGGCTTGTATCGAAATTGTACCCCCATTGGGCGAATACTTGATGGCATTATCCAATAAATTTCGCAACACCTGTTCAATTCGTTTGGCATCCACGGTTGCCATTAACGGTTCGGAAACGATATTACATTCGAAGCTGTGCTGGGTGGATAAAGTTTTCATCGCCCGGATTACATTCCTGGCCAACTCTGCCAGGTTGGTAGGCTGTTTTTCCAGGCGTAAAAGACCTCCCTCAACCCGCCCCAGGTCCAGCAAGTTTTCAACGATTCGCTCCAGTTTGCCGACTTCTTCTTCAATGCTGGAGAGGAAGTTTCGCTGGGTGTCCCGATCGAATTCCACATCATCCATCAGGAGCGATGAACAGGAGATGTTGATTAACCCTAATGGGGTTCTCAACTCGTGAGAAACATTGGCGATTAATTCAGAACGTAAGCGATCGACCTCGCGCAAGATTTTTACTTCCGCCGCCTGCTGGGTCAGGCGTTCATTTTCAACAGCAATGCCGATCTGGTGTCCGATGGTGGTCAGGAGCTGCACCTGGTTGGGCGTCAACTCATGCGAACTGCTGCTGATCCCTCCCAGAATGCCTATCACATTATCCTTCGAGGTAATAGGCACCCCCGTAAGAATGTGGTTGGTTTCCTTCCGGTAAGCATCCAGTTTGTTTCGTACCGTTTCCATGATCTGGTCGATCTGAAGAGGCTGAATACCGTCTGTCACTTCTTCCGGCAAATTTTGATCCAGTGCTATGGTTCTAATTTCTTCTATAACCGGTGCCGGAATGCCGCGCTGGGCAACCAGTGTCAACGTTTTTCCATCATCGTCCATGAACTGCAACCAACCGCCTTCCATCTCCAGAACTTTCATCGCCTGTTCGAGGGTTGCACTTAATATCTGGTCCAAGCCGATTGACTGGCTGATGGTTGTCGTGATCATGTTCAAGGCCGCCAGGTCCTGGTTGCGCCGCTTGATCTCGGCCTCGGCTCGTTTTCTTTCGATAATTTCAGCGTGCAAAGCCTGGTTCGCGCTCAATAGTTCCGAAGTCCGCTCCTGAACCCGCGTCTCCAGTTCATCATGGGCTTTGCGGAGTGCTTCTTCTGCCTGCTTGCGTTCGGTGATATCTTCGGATATACCCAACAAATAAAGGGGCGTTCCGTTTGCATCCATAATGGGAACCTTTATGGTATGTAGAATCCTGAGCCCTTTTACCCGCGTATGGATCGGTTCTTCTGGAATATCTACCGGCGCACCTTTCGCCAATGTCTCGCGGTCTTTGGCGATAAAAAATTCAGCTTCTTCTTTCGGGAAAAAGTCATGATCGGTTTTACCGATCATTTCTTCATTTTTGACACCAGTTGATTCCTCACCGGCCTTATTCCAGCGTATAAAGCTTAGGTCGTCAGCTTTTTTGATAAATACGGTGATCGGGATATTTTCGACCACCGAATCCAAAAATGCCTGTGTGCGGCTGGCGTCAATTTCAGCGCGTTTACGCTCGGTAATATCTTCTGAAATGCCTACCAGGTATTGTGGTTTTCCTTCTGCATCGAGGATCGGCACCTTGAGGGTATGTAATATTCGAAGTCCTTTATGCCGGGTATGAACCATCTCTTCCGGGGTATCGATCAGTTCTCCACTCTGCAGCGCTTCTCGATCGATGCGGTTGAAAAAATCGGCTTCTTCTTTCGGGAAAATATCGCTGTCACTTTTCCCGATCAGTTCTTCCCGCGGAAAACCGATGGTTTCTTCTCCGGCTTTGTTCCAGCGGATCCACTTCAGGTCTTTGGCATCTTTCACAAAGATCATGATCGGAATATTTTCAATGACCGAATTTAAAAAGGTGGTGGTTTCTTCCAGTTGTCTGGCGTGTTTCGCCATGGACTCTTCAGCCAGTTTAATCTCTTTATAAAGGCGTGCATTTTCAATTGCATTTGCAAGCTGGTCGGCCATCGTTTGGAGAGCGGTAATATCTTCTTCGCCAAATGCGCCCGATTTCGCCGAATGGAATGTCATTGCTCCAATCGCGTTTCCGCGGCTGATCAACGGCAGCGCCAGCCTGGAACGGGTTTCCGGTAGCAGCGGGTTTTTTCTGCGTTTTCCAATTTCTTCCGTATCTTCCATAATTCTGGGGGATTTGTGAGCAATACACCAGCCGACATTCGAATCGCCATTCACCTCGACTTTGTAGGCGTCTTCCACCATCTTTCTACCTGCTTCACTTGTACCTGCTCGCAGCACAGCCCATTTTGGGGCTCCATTCGAGTGGTCTTCATTGCTGTCCACCAGAAACAGGCCCACATAATAAAGCCCAAAACGCTCGCGCGTCATCTCCACCACCTGGTACATCAACTCGTCCGGGTCAAGAATGCCACCCGTGGCACGCGAAACTTCGGCAGCAGCCGAGAGTTGAAGGATATGGTAATCAGGCTCAGGCCTGGTCGTTTGTAAAACCTGTTGCTGCAGTTGGTCAGTCGCTTTACGCTGCTCAATTTCCCAATTAGCCTGTTGGGACTGCCGGAACAGGTTTTCCTGCTCAAAAACACTCTGGGAAAGCAGCCTGGCAATCCATGGAAGCGGATACAACCCCCACAACAACAGTATGGACCAACGCGCCATCCCATCAAGGTGTAAGAGCTGACTGAATTTCATCGATTGGAGCAAAAGGACAGCCGCAAGAGTTAGAATGGATACTGCCAGTGAAAACCCAATCCAGCCGCGTTTTCCCAAAATTAACGCGGAAAGGAAAAGAACCGCAGCGAATCCCCACACAGCTCCCATGAGTGCATCGGGAAGCAGGAAAATCCCCAAGCCGGGCGATAACATAAAAGAAATCAGGGCAACATATGCTCCCGCTTCTGACCTGCCCCATCGTCGAAAAAGAGGAAACGTGGCCATTCCGAGCATGGATAAACCCAGGGTACCGGCCATCCACAGGATCTGCCAGTACACTGGAAAAATAAATCCCACCGCCCCGGTTGTAAGCGCCAACCCGGCAACTCCCCAGGTCGCCGCCGGAATGTAGCGATAGGCAAATTGTTCTCGACGGTTCAAGATCTGATTGTCAGTCAATTTTCACTCCAAAAGATATTTCTAAAAAACCACAACTTTTTCAGACTTGGCTTCAAATCTCAAGTGCATTAAACTGATTGTAGAATACTTCAAAAGGTGTTATGAAGTCAAGGTATTTTCCTGGACGGTGGTCAGCCACCAAATTGGAAGGCGTTGTGTCACCAGCTGTAATGCCTATGGGCCGACGACTGGCGACTTCCTCGGTCTGCTAGCCCAACGGTGGATCCTGGTCGTGTTGGCACGTTAATCGAATCGGCGCACGCCATTCTCGCGGGGCTTGGATTGGAATCTTATGACAGATGTAATCGTCGCCGGTCATCTCTGTTTGGACATCATCCCCGATCTCTCCGCGCATGCAGCGGGGCAGTTCGATGCGGCTTTTCAGCCTGGACGGCTGGTTCATGTTGGGGCGGCCTCCACTGCCACAGGTGGAGCAGTCGCCAACACGGGACTGGCGTTGCAGCGACTTGGAATTGAAACACGACTTCTCGCCAGAGTAGGCGCAGATCAGTTCGGGCGCATCATAAAACAGATGGTGGCAGAACACGCGCCCGCGCTCGCTGACGGAATTACCGTCAGCGCAGAAACCAGCACTTCGTATTCCGTCGTCATTAGTCCGCCTGGAAGTGACCGCCGCTTTTTGCACCATCCTGGCGCAAACGATGATTTCTGCGCCGACGACGTGCGCGACGAAGACCTGCGCGACGCTCGCCTCTTCCATTTTGGATATCCACCCCTGATGGCACGCATGTTCGCGGACGATGGCATACAACTGACCGAGATGTTCCGCCGCGTCAAGTCCCTTGAACTGACCACTTCACTTGACACGGCGCTTCCCGATCGCGACTCAGCCGCAGGTCGCGCCAACTGGCTAACCATCCTGAAAAACACTCTTCCCCATGTGGATATTTTCCTGCCCAGCCTGGATGAAATCCTGTTCATGCTGGGGCGGAAAGTGGATACTCCACTCTCAGCACAGTTGCTGACTGAAGTCAGTGATGAACTTCTGGCGATGGGCGCGAAAATAGTGGTCTTGAAACTGGGCAATCGCGGACTGTATTTGCGCGCGGCCCCGGCCGAAGTCTTGCAAAATATGGGGCGCGTCCGCCCAACCCAACTAGCCGCTTGGGCGAATTACGAAAATTGGTCGCCCTGTTTTAAAGTGGATGTGGTTGGGACAACGGGTTCAGGTGACGCCACCATCGCGGGGTTTCTTGCCGCCCTGTTGCGGGATGTATCCCCCGTTCAAGCGATGAACATCGCGCTGGCAGTGGGTGCCTGCAACGTGGAAGCTGCCGACGCCCTGAGCGGCATCCGCCCGTGGGGCGACACCCTGCGAAGAATCAATGCAGGCTGGCGAAAGTTGGACAGGGCCGGTTGAAAAGGTAGTTGAATATTCGCAATAAAAAATAGACGGCATAAGAGCTAAAAAGGGGAAAGGCGTGACATGAGTGGCTGTTTCTTCGTCTTCAAATGACTCATGGGCCATGACGTGGCACCAGTGGCATGCGGCATAACCTATGCTGATGAAGATCAGTTTGTTTTCCGTGCGTGCTTTCGTTAACGCTTCTTCGCCCCATGGATACCAGTCAACCAAATGAGAGGAACGAAAAGAGAGTTATGGTCTCTCTTTCAGCAGAGAGACCATAATAATTATATTGGAACGAACCAATTCTCTCCTTGGAGAGAACAAATTTTTTACTTTTGTGCGCGTTCCAGCAGAAGCTGGCGTGTATAAGCGATCAGACCGCCAGCATCGATAATTGCCTGGCGCGCCTGGGGCAGCGGAACGATATCGAACGCTTTGCCGCTCGTCCGGTTGAAAACCTTTTCGTCTGTCACTTCGATCTCATCGCCTGCCTCCGCTTCGATCTCGGGGCAGATGATCGTGCGTAGGCCCAGGTTGATCGAGTTCTGCAGGAAGATACGCGCGAAGTGCCGTGCAATTACGACCAGGTCCGGTCCCTTCAGGCAGGAGGCGGCTTGCTCGCGTGAGGAGCCACAGCCGAAATTCTTGCCCGCCACGATGACACTGCCTGCCGGGATCTCGCCTTTCTTCAAACGCGAGTTGAATTCAGTGATGTCAGCAAAGGCATACTGCGGCGTCTCTGTCGGCAGGACGGTTGCCATGTAGCGGCCGGGATAGATGATGTCGGTCGAGATATCGTCGCCAAGTTTCAAAACTACGTTTGCCATATTAGCCTCTTCTTCACCACGAAGGTTCACAAAGGTTTTAATACCCCTTTGTGAACCTTCGTGCCCTTTGTGGTGAACAATTCTCCTACATTTCGCGCGGGTCGGTGATCACGCCGGTCAGGGCGCTGGCGGCAGCTACTGCCGGAGAGCACAGGTACACTTCCGCATTCGGGTTGCCCATGCGGCCTTTGAAGTTACGGTTCGTCGTCGAAAGCGCCACCTCACCATCGCCTAACGCGCCCTGGTGGACTCCCAGACAGGGACCGCAGCCAGAGTTGGCCACCACGGCTCCAGCTTCCATCAGCGTTGTCAGGTAGCCGAGCTTCATCGCCTCGCGGAAAATGCGCGCGGAGGCGGGGAAGATCAACATGCGCACACCACGCGCCACCTGCTTGCCTGCCAACGTGCGCGCCGCGACTTCGATGTCATCCAGGCGACCGTTCGTGCACGAGCCGATCACGATCTGCTGCACGGGTGTCCCGGCGACCGCATCGACCGGCTTGACGTTGTCAACGGTGTGGGGGCAGGCGATCTGCGGGATGAGTGTTGCAGCGTCGATCTCGACCACGCGCTCGTAGACTGCACCCGGGTCCGGGCCGAAGAAATCTCCCGGCTCCGCGACGCCCGCCACTTCTTTGAGATAACGCCGCGTCTCCGCATCGGGTAAAACAATGCCCGACGTGGCCCCCGCCTCGACCGACATGTTGCAGATCGTCAGGCGGCCGGAAGTTGGCATATTTGTGATTGCTTCCCCATGAAATTCGATCACCTTGAAGTTGGCGCCCTCGGCCGTCAATTGGCCGATCAGGTACAGGATCAGGTCCTTAGGGAGAACGCTCGCCGGGAACTTGCCATGAACAACGGTCTTGATCGTGGCAGGCACTTCTACGTTCAACACGCTGCCCAGCGCCCAAACGGACGCCATCTCAGTTGCTCCAACACCGAACGCGAAGGCGCCCAGCGCGCCATGGCTGGTGGTGTGACTATCCGTCCCAACTACAACAAATCCGGGCCGAACATAGCCGTTCTCGGGCAGGATCTGGTGACAGATTCCGCCCTCATCGCCGCGGATATCGTGGAACCTGGTGACGCCCTGTTTGCCGACGAACTCGCGCACCTTCTTCTGGTTGGTGGCGGTCTTCGAGCTTTCGGCCGGGACGCGGTGATCGAAGATGATCGCGATCTTCCCCGGATCCCAGACCCTGGCTTCAAACCCGGTGCCTTTATAGATCTCCTGGAACTGGTTGAGCACGAGCGCGGCGTTCTCATGCGACATCGCCAGATCAACGCGCGGCTCCACCACATCACCCGCCCTGACAGCAGGCCGCCCGGTGGCGCGGGCCAGGATTTTTTCGACCATTGTCATTCCCATAGGTGCTTGTCTCCTTTCACAAATCTGGTGGTCGAGTGGCCGCGAAGCGGCGTATCGAGACCACACGTTACATGAAATTCTTTGTTTGCAGATTACCTGTTGGTCTCGACTGCTTGCGTCTCGACCAGCGGATTTTCATACAACCATCTTCTGCTTCAACATCTTCTGTTCTTCACATGTGTATCCTAATTCTGTCAGGATCTCTTCTGTGTGCTGCGAAAGGATCGGGGGCGGGGTTTCGATGCTGCCAGGGGTTTTCGAGAATTTTGCAGTCAGGTTGAAGAGCTTGACATCCCCAATGCAAGGCTGTTCTACCTCGACGATCACCTGGCGATGTTTGGCTTGCGCCGAGGTGAGCGCCGCATCCAGCTTGAGCACATCACCGGAGGGAATACTTTTGGCGTTGAGCACTTGCACCCAGTAGGCAGTGGTGTTCTCGGTGAGTTTTGCCTCCAGCAGTGGTGTCAGTACGAAGCGATTGGCTTTGCGCGTGTCGCGTTCCTGAAAACGCGGATCTGTTTTCAGTTCAGACAATCCCAACTCATCGGCCAGATTCTCCCATTGTTCCTGTTGGTTGGCAGCGATGTTGATATACCCATCCTTCGTCCTGAACATACCCGATGGCGCGGCGGTAAAGTTGTCGTTGCCCAGCAGGTCCGGCTGCTTGCCGCCGATCAGTAAGTTTGCCGCGACCCAGCCCATCAGCGGCATGATCGAATCCAACAGGGCGATATCGATGAACTGTCCCTCCCCGGTGTGTTCCCGATAATACAGAGCCGCCATGATGGCAAACGCGGCGTTCAGCCCACCGACCGTGTCGCAGACCGGGAAGCCACAGCGCAGAGGATTGAGTCGTTCGTCGCCATTGATCGCCATCATGCCTGACAGACCCTGGATGATCTGATCATAAGCCGGCTTGAAGGCGTCCGGTCCGGTCTGCCCGAAACCAGAGATGGCGCAGTAAATGATCTTTGGATTGAGCCTGCACAGTTCCTCGTACGAGAATCCCAACCGGGCCATCACGCCCGGACGGAAATTCTCCACGACAACATCCGCCGTGCAAACCAGCTTGCTAAAGATCTCCTTGCCCTCCTCGGTCTTCAAATTCAGCGTAATGGATTTCTTGTTGGCGTTCTGCGCCAGGAAACTTGTCCCCAACAGTTCCTTGTTGTACTTGGGAACATTGCCCAGCTTACGTGCCAGATCGCCTCCCTCGGGGTTCTCGATCTTGATCACTTCTGCACCTAAGAGTGCAAGGTGCAACGTGGCAAATGGACCCGAAAGCACATTGGTCAGATCCAGGACGCGGATTCCTTCCAGTAATTTCATACACATCCTTATTGAGTAGGGGCACAGCACGGCAAAGCCGTGTGCCCCTACTTCTACATCGGTCCCTTGAAGTCGACAATCGACCCCGACTTCAAAATAAAGCCGGGCAATTCACGACCAAAAAAATCGCTTACTTGTTTGGCAACATTCAGAAGCACATCGAGCCTGATATCTTTGCGGATGCCCATTCGCTGCAGTGAATGGACCAGGTCTTCGGTGCTCACATTTCCGGCTGGCAATTTGGTGAACGGGCATCCGCCCAGCCCGCCAAAGGCAGACTCGAAATAGGTCACACTGCTTTTCAGCGCCGCATAGCAGTTTGCCAGTCCCAGCCCGTAGGTGTTGTGGAAATGACAGGCAAGTTCGACATCAGCATCCAGTTGTCGGATAGCGCCGTATAAATCCTCCACCTGCTGTGGCTGCGCGTGACCGGCGGTATCCGCCAGGCTGATATTTCGGATGCCAGCATCCAGATAGGACTTAACGATGCGCAGTACTTTCTCCTGCTCGATCGGACCTTCGAACCCGCAGCCGAACGCAGACTGCACGGATGCCTGAACTTTTTTCCCGGCGGCCATGGCCTGCTTCGCCATCGGGATGATCCGCCCGAGTGCTTCGTCTGTGATCATGCCAGTGTTTTTGCGGCTGTGAGTTTCGCTGGCGGAAAGGCCCATGCAGAACATTTCCACACCGCAGGCCAGACCTCGCTCCAGGCCCTTCTCGTTCAGCACCAGCCCGGAGAGGATCACATGCGCAGGCTTGCTCTCGACGAAGTGACGGAACAGCACATCTGTATCCGCCATCTGCGGCACCTTCTCGGGGTTGACGAACGATCCGAGCTGGATGATATCCACGCCCGACGCGAACAGACCTTCGATCCAGCGGATCTTTTCCTTGAGTGGGACCGTTACCTTCTCTGCTTGAAGTCCGTCGCGTGGACCAACTTCGTGAATAAAAATATTTTGCATATGAAAGTTATGTCACCGTGAGTGACGCTCCCCGGTGCCCCTCCGGGGAAATGACATTATATGATCTACAACTTCGCCGCAATTGCTTCGCCCATCTCGAGGGTGCTGTCGGAGCCGCCCATGTCATAAGTGCGGACTTTGCCTTCTCGGATGACCTCTGCTGTTGCCTTTTCCAGAGCGGTTCCTTTCTCGGTCTCGCCCAGCCAGTCGAGCATCATTTTGGCGGAGAGGATCGTGGCGATTGGATTAACCTTATACATCCCGGCGTACTTGGGTGCAGAGCCGTGACTGGGCTCGAAAACGGCCAGCTTCTGCCCGATGTTACCCGAGCAGCCGAAGCCCAGCCCGCCGACCATCTGCGCGGCCAGGTCCGAAACGATATCGCCAAACATGTTCGTGGCGACCAGTACATCATAGTTCCTTGGATTCTTCAGCAGCCACATGCAGATGGCATCTACGTTGGCATCGTCCATCTCGATCTCAGGGAAATCCTTATGAACCTCATGGGCGATACTCAGGAACATGCCTTCGGTGGCGCGCACCACATTGGCTTTGTGGATAACGGTCACTTTTTTGCGGCCGTGTTTGCGGGCAAATTCGAACGCCGCCCGGATGATACGCTCTGAGCCTTTGCGTGTCACGACTTTGTTCGAGATGGCCAGCTCGTTCAGCGGTACATCTTTGAACGCCCCGAACGGCTTGGACAGCTTTGTTAGCACTTCCACGAGCTCTGCCGGGACCGGATTGAACTCCACGCCCGAATACAAGTCCTCGGTGTTCTCGCGGAAGATGACCAGATCCACATCATCTTTGTAATTGAGCGGATTGCCTGCATACGCTTTACAGGGGCGCAGGCAGATGTACAGGTCAAACATTTGGCGCATGCGCACGATCGGCGACCGGTAGACGAGGCCCCGGTCCTTCAGACTAGGATCCAATTCCTCTTCTGCTGCTTTGACGGGTTTGGATGTGATCGCCCCAAACATGGC